>VGPB01000006.1 GCA_016875695.1 Chloroflexota bacterium
TGGATGTGACCCGCCTGATGATCGCGCCGACCACCTGCGGTTCGTCTCCCGTGCGCTCGCAGACGGCGAGGGTCTGCGCCTCTGCCTGTGGGCTCAGCTGGCGGTGATGGACGTGTGGCGTCGATGGACGGTCGTGCAGGCCGGCCCAGCCTGCTTCGCGGTGGCGAGCGCGCCAACGGTACGTGGTGGGACGGCTCGCCCCGACCTGCCCGCCTGACGCTGCGGTCGATGCGCCGGTCAGCATCGCCTCTACCGCGCGGTACCGGGCCTCGTACGAATAGCGCATGCGCCGGGGCGGGGTAGCATCACTCATCGGAACCTCCTTCGGAACTCGGAGCTTTCGCAACCCCAAGTCTCGTCGGAGGTCCCCCTGCAGTCAGCCGTCTCGCTGGTATGTAGTCAGTACAGCTAGAGGGGCGCGCCGACGCTGCGCAGCACCTCCAGGCAGGCGTCCGGGGCGCCGGCGGCGTACGGCGGGACGTGCACGCGCTGCGGCGAGAGCTCGAGCGGGCGGCCGTGGATACGCACGAGCGTGCCGCCGGCGGCGAGGAGCACGGCGGTGCCGCCTGCGACGTCCCACACCGAGCGCGGTCCCGTGGAGAGGTACACGTCGGCGCTGCCGTCCGCGGCGTGCGCAAGCTTCACGGCCGCGGAGCCGCAGGGGTACACCTCGAACGGCAGGTGCAGGTGCAGGCGCCGGCGCTCGTAGTCGTGGCGCGAGACCACGACGCGCCGGGCGGCGCCGCCGGCGAGCGGCGGCAGCGGCGCGCCGTCGCGACGCGCCTCGGCGCGGCCGTCGACGACGAGGCCCGACAGCACCGAGCGCTCCATCGGCAGGCCGACGGCGCCGAGCACGAGGCGGTCCTCGACGAACAGGCCAACGGTGACGCCGAACTCGGCGAGCCCGCGCACGAACTCACGCGTGCCGTCGAGCGGATCCACAACCCAGGTCGGCTCGCCGTGGATGAGCGGCGCGATCTGCTCGGACTCCTCGGAGAGCCAGTGAGCACCGCGCAGGAGGGGCATCAGGCGCTGGTGCAGCACCTCATCAGCCGCGTAGTCGGCCTCGGTGACGGGACCCTCGTGGCCTTTGTGGCGGACGCGCACGCTGCCACGGTCGCGCACGGCCATGATCGCGGCGCCCGCCTCGAGCACGGCGGCCTCCAGGCCGTCGCGAAGCGCGTCGAAGTCGAGCTCACCCACACGGCCTCCTCGCGCGTCCGGCCTGCCCGAATGCTACGCCCTGCGCGTCAGGCGCGCTGGTTGGCGGGGGGATCGAAGAACCAGCGCGAGGCGAGCCAGCCCTCGTTGAACTCGAACGCGTCGAAGTCGTAGCCACGCAGGTTCGGGGGCAGCAGCACGTAGTCGTGCTGCGCCGAGATGGGTAGCAGCGCGGGCACCTGCCGCAGCAGCTCGCGCTGGGCGGCGCGGGAGCGCTCAGCGCGGCGGCGCGGGTCCAGCTCGGCGAAGGCCTGGCGCGCCGCGATGTCGAACGCGGGGGCCGAGTAGCCCCACCAAGAGAACGTGCCGCTGCACCCGCCGGCCATGTGCAGTCGCAGCCCGACGTCCGGCGTGCGCATCGCGTCCAGCTCCACAAGCCCGGCCTCGAAGTCGCCGGTATGGACCAGCGCTTCGCAATCAGCGGGCGGGAGCACGCGCAGCGCGGGGGCGAAGCCGGCGGCGCGCAGCTGCTCGGCGATCGCCTCGCCGACGCCGCGGATGGGCGCGCGCGTGGAGGTCTCGAAGGCGAAGGCGAGCCCCTTATGGCCGGCCGCGGCGAGGAGCGCGCGTGCTTCGTCCGGGCGATGCGCGTACAGCGGGTGACGGGCGAGCTCGGTGGCGGAGAGCGCGTCCTGGGCGTGCGCGGGCCCAATCGGGCCGCTCGCGGCGCCGTCGTACAGATCGAGCAGGCGCGCGCGGTCGAGCGCGAGCGCGACGGCGCGGCGGACGCGCTCGTCCCGGAACGCGGGCACGTGGCGCACGGCGCGGCCGCCCTTCTCGGGGAGCAGCGAGAGCCCGAGCGCGAGCATGCGACGCGAGGCGCGGCGCACAAGCACCTGGCCGGCGGGCGGCTCCGGGCGGCCGCCCTCGGGCGCGAGCATGCGCAGCTCGGGCGTGTCGCGCGCAACGGGCTCGGCGGACGCGGCGCCCGGGGCGATGACGAGCTGCGCGAGCAGCGGCTGGCGCACGCGGTGGAAGAGCGGGTGCGGCAGCAGCGTGACGCTACGGCGCTCGGCGGCGGCTGGCATAAAGGGCCCGCGGCCGCCGGCATCCGCTCGACGGCGCGCTCCGCCGCCGTCGAGCGGATGCCGGCGGCCGCGCCGTCGGCGAGGTGGTCGAAGAGCAGGCTGAACGGCGCGCGCAGGCGCAGCACGAGCGTGCGCGCGTCCGGCGCCTCGACGCGCTCGAGCACCTGCGCGAAGACGAACTCGCCGGCGGCGGCGCGCTCCGCGAACTCGCGGCGCACCTCCTCAGCAGTGATGACGGCAGCTATGCCGGCAGCGTCCGGGTGGAAGCGCAGGTTGTCGCGCAGGCGGACGCGCACCGCGAGCGGCTCCGCGAGCTCGACGACATCGGCGAGGTCGCCATAGAGGCGCGCCATGCGGGGATCGAGGGCAACGAGGCAGGCGTCGACGAGCTGCGGCGGGAGCTCGCGTTCGCGGTTGCCCGGAGGCAGAGCGATCGTGAGCGCTCCCTCGCGGCGCTGGCCAGGCGGACGTGGGTCGCGCGCGAGCAGCGAGTCGTCGCGCGCGCACGCGGCGAGCAACGCTGCGCCCGCGCTCAGCCGCAGCAGGTCTCGGCGAGACAGGCGTCGAGGGGATTCGAGCAAGGCGATCCCGAAAGGCGAGGACAGCTGGGGTGCCGCACCGCGGCTCCGGGTCGCGACGGATGCGTACAATCGCACACGCGCGCTGCGCGTGTCGCCAGCGTGTGCGCGAGGTACGATCGGCGGCAATGGAGACGGAGCGCTCCGAACCGCGCAGCACGTGGCGCGTGCTGCTGATGCTCGTGCTGGCAGGCGCGCTCGGCGCGATTGCGGTGAGCGTGTGCATCGCCGCGTACGTGGGGAGCTCACCGGGTCGCGTGCTCACCGTCCGCATCTCGGAACTCGAAGTCGGCACGGCGCGCTTCTATCCCCTACCCAGCGAAGGCGCGGACGGCAGCGGGCGTACGTACGGCGTGTGGGTACGGTTGGAGGATGACGACACGGCCTCCGCGTTTCTGGCGAAGGATCCCTACGACGGCTGCACGGTCCCCTGGCGGCCAGAGTTGCGCTTCGAGGGGCACTCAGGAGTGTTCAGGAGTCCATGTCACGGCGCCGCGTACGATCGCGCCGGTAACTACGTTGGCGGTCTCGCCCAAGCGCAGCGCGGCCTCGATCGTTTCCACGCCGCGGCAAACGAACGCGAGATCACCGTTGACCTCGGACGTGTCGAACTCGGGCCATGCACATCGGGCGCCACTACACCGTGCTCAAGGCAGGGCGCGCCCGTCCTCCGCACCAAGCCCCCCGCCTCGCAACTGCAGGGTGGACCGTAAGCGCTACCAGATGCCCAGCGCGAGCTTGACCTCCTCGGAGGCCATAGTGCGGGGGTCCCACGGCGGGTCCCACACGAGGTTGACCTCGACATCCTCGACGCCATCGAGCTGGGTGAGCAGGTGGTACGCCTGGCCCTGGATCATCGGGCCGATGGGACAGGCAGGAGTGGTCAGCGTCAGGTCGATGGTGACGACGCCGTAGTCGTCGATGTCGATGTTGTAGACTAAGCCGAGGTCGATGATGCTCATGTGCAGCTCCGGGTCCTGCACCTGGCGGATAACCTCGCGCAGCTCGTCGACGCTGGGGCGCTGCTGAGTCTCGGTCTCGGCCATCACTGGCTCCTCTCGTCGGTCGTGACTGCGGCGTGAGCGAGGCGGCCGTCGCGCAGCGCCTGTTCGAGCGTCTTCCACGCAAGCGATGCGCACTTCACGCGCACCGGGAACTTCGCGACGCCGGCCAGCGCCTCGAGGTCGCCGAAGTCCGCGTCGGGCGGCGGGTTGCCCTCCACCATCATGCGCTGGAAGTCGGCGACGGAGGCGAACGCGGCGCCGGCGTCGCGGCCCTTAACGTGCTCGGTCATGAGCGAGCTCGAAGCCTGCGAGATCGAGCAGCCGTGGCCGCTGAACGCGATGTCCGCGATGCGGCCGTCAGCGTCGAGCGCGAGCTCGAGGTGCACCTCGTCGCCGCAGAGCGGGTTCGCGCCGTCGGCAGCGTGAGTAGCGCCGTCGACGTGTCCGGCGTTGCGCGGGCTGCGGTAGTGGTTAAGCAGTACCTCGCGGTAGAGCTCGTCGAGGTCAGACACGGACGCGTCCGAAGAAGCGCGCGGCCTCGTGCACAGCGGCGACTAGCGCATCGACCTCCGCGAGTGTGTTGTACAGGTAGAACGAGACGCGCGCGGTCGCGGCGATGCCGTAATGCTGCATGACGGGCTGCGCACAGTGGTGGCCGGCGCGGATCGCGACGCCGGCGCCGTCCAGCACCTGCCCGATGTCGTGAGGGTGGATGCCCTCGAGGCCGAACGACACGACGCCGCCCCGCGCGTCGAGGTCGGCGGAGCCGTACAGCGTGATGCCGGGGACGGTGGCGAGCCGCTCCAAGGCGACGCCGAGCAGCTCGCGCTCGTGACGGCACACGGCGTCCATGCCGAGCGCGGCGAGGTAGTCGAGCGCGGCGCCGAAGGCGATGACGTCGGCAATGTTCGGGGTGCCGGCCTCGAACTTGTGGGGCACGGCGTTCCAGGTGGAGTGCTCCATGGTGACGGTGAGGATCATGTCCCCGCCGCCGAGGAACGGCGGCATCGCCTCCAGCAGCTCGCCGCGCGCCCACAGCACGCCGACGCCCGTCGGCCCCAGCATCTTGTGCGCCGAGAAGACGAGGAAGTCCGCGCCGAGCGCGGCGACGTCGGTCGGCAAGTGCGGGACGCTCTGCGCGCCGTCGACGAGCACGACGGTGCCGTGCTGATGCGCGAGCGCGGCGAGCTCGGCGACGGGCACGATCGTGCCGAGCGCGTTGGACATCTGGGTCACGGCGAGCAGCTTCGTGCGCGGGCCGATGATGCGGCGCGCTTCGGCCATATCGAGTGTGCCGTCCGCGAGCATCGGCACGTAGCGGAGCACCACGCCGCGCTCGTCGCGCAGCAGCTGCCAGGGCACGATGTTGGAGTGGTGCTCGAGCTCAGTGATCACGACCTCGTCGCCCGGCTGGAGGAAGGCACGCCCATACGCGTGCGCAACGAGGTTGATCGCCTCGGTCGTGTTGCGCGTGAACACGATCTCCTCGGGTGCGCGCGCGCCGATGAAGGCGACAACGCGGTCGCGCACCGCCTCGTACGCCGCGGTCGCCTCTTGCGACAGCGTGTGCACGCCGCGGTGAATGTTCGCGTTGTAGTCGCGGTAGTAGCGCGTGAGCTCGGCGATCACCTGCACGGGCTTCTGAGAGGTCGCAGCGTTGTCGAGGTAGACGAGCGGCCTGCCGTTCACCTCGCGCCGCAGCACGGGGAAGTCCCGGCGGATCGCGTCCTGATCCCATTCGCGGATGCTCACGGCAGCCGTCCTTCGTCGCAGTCGACGTAGATCGTGTCCCCCTCGACGGTCACCGGGTACGCGCGCACGCTACGCACGGCGGGCAGTGTGAGCACGCGTCCGGAGCGCGCGTCGAAGGCTGCGCCGTGGCGCGGGCAGACGATGCGCGCCCCGCGCAGCGTGCCCTCGCCGAGCGGTCCGTTGTCGTGCGTGCACACATTGTCGATCGCGTACAGCGCGCCCTCGACGTTCGCGAGCGCGAGCGAGCGGCCGTCGCACGCGACGACGCGCAGCGTGCCGGCCGGCACGTCGGCGAGCGTGGCGACGCGCTCGCGGCTCACAGCGCCGCCGTCGCGAGCTTCGCAGTGACGCGCGCGTCGAGCTCGTCGGCGAGGCCCGCGAACGGCAGCTCGCCGACGATGGAGTGGAAGAAGCCGGCGACGAGCAGTTGCAGCGCGCTGCGCCGGTCGAGGCCGCGGCTCTCGAGGTAGAACAGCGCGTCCTCGTCGACGGGCCCCACGGTGGCGTGGTGGCCGCAGCGCACGATGTCCGCGGTGAGGATCTCGAGCACGGGATCGGAGTCCGCCTTCGCAGCGCCGGAGAGCAGCAGATTGTAATTCGCCTGGTCGGCGTCGGCACCGGTCGCGGCCGCGGCCACGCGCGTGATGCCGTAGTAGACGGAGCGGGCGGCGCCGGCGAGCGCGGCCTTCACCTCGACGATCGAGGTAGTGCTCGGCGCGACGTGGTCCTGCAGCGTCACGAAGTCGAAGTGCTGGTCCGCGTCGCCGAGCGCAACGGCGCGGATGCCAGACGTGGCGCCCTCGCCCGCAAGCTCGACCTCGACCGTCTGCTTGAAGAGCGCGCCACCGAACGCGAGCGCGGCGACCTGCAGATCGGCATCGCGATCGAGGCGCGCGCGCACCCAGCTGAAGTCGCTCGTCGCGGCGCCCCAGCTCTCGTCGATGAGCAGGCGCACGCGCGACGCGGGGCCGCCGATGACCTCGATCGCCCCCATCACGACCAGCGGTGCGTCGCCGGAGCGCAGCCGCAGCACGACGGTCGCCTCGCTGCGCTCCTCCGCGACGATCAGCACGCGCGGGTAGACGAGCGCCTGCGCGAGCGCGCTCGCATCGAGCGTCACGACGATGGGCTCGGACGCGGCGCTGTGGCGCGGCAGGTGCACGAGCACGCCGCCGCGCCACAGCGCGGCGTTGGCGGCCAAGAACTTCGCCTCGGTGGCGGGCAGCAGGCTGCCGAGGTGCGTGCGCACGATCTCCCGATCGCTCGCAGCGGCGAGCGAGCCGGCGTAGCCGTCCGCGGGCGCACCGGTGACGTGCAGCCGGGCGGCGGCGGCCTCGAACGTCGCGAGGTCGAGGCGCGTGAGGTCGGTGTAGCGCCACGGGCGCAGCGCAGGGGTGGGGGCC
Source organism: Chloroflexota bacterium (assembly GCA_016875695.1). GTDB lineage: Bacteria > Chloroflexota > Dehalococcoidia > UBA2979 > UBA2979 > SHYP01. The sequence continues at coordinate 6,987 of VGPB01000006.1, forward strand.
GGGAGCGAGGCGTGCGCGCGCGCGGCGTCGGCGCGGCGCATCGCGAGCCAGTCCGGCTCGCCGTGCTCACGCGCCTCCGCGGCGGCCACCTCCGGGGTAATCGCCTCCGGGGCGTTCGGATGGACGGGATGCAGGCTCGTCATGGTGCTCCTGGTTTGCAGCGGGCCGCGCGCGATCGTGCTAACCGACCGCACCGCCCATCTGCAGCTCGATCAGGCGGTTAAGCTCGATGGCGTACTCCATCGGCAGCTCCTTGACGATCGGCTCGACGAAACCGTTGACGACCATCTTGGCCGCCTCGGCCTCCTCGATGCCGCGCGCCATGAGGTAGAACAGCTGATCCTCGCCGAGCTTGGAGACCGACGCTTCGTGGCCGATCTGCACGCGCTCCTCGTCGACTTCCATCGTCGGGTAGGTGTCGGAGCGGGAGTCGGGGTCAAGCAGCAGCGCGTCGCACCGCACGGTCGAGCTGGCGTACTCGGCGCCCTCGTACACCTTGAGCAGGCCACGGTAGGAGGTGCGGCCATTACCGCGCGAGACGGACTTCGAGACGATCGCGGAGGACGTGTTGGGCGCGACGTGCACGACCTTGCCGCCGGCGTCCTGATGCTGGTCGGAGCCCGCGAAGGCGAGCGAGAGGATCTCGCCGTGCGCGCCCTCGCCCATCAGGTAGACGGACGGGTACTTCATCGTGAGCTTAGAGCCAAGGTTGCCGTCGACCCACTCCATCACGGCGTTCTCGTACGCGTACGCGCGCTTGGTGACGAGGTTGTAGACGTTGTTGGACCAGTTCTGGATCGTCGTGTAACGCACGCGGGCGTTCTTCTTGACGATGATCTCGACGACGGCGGAGTGCAGCGAGCTCGTGCTGTAAATGGGGGCGGTGCAGCCCTCGACATAGTGCACGTAGGAGCCTTCGTCGGCGATAATCAGGGTGCGCTCGAACTGGCCCATGTTCTCGGTGTTGATGCGAAAGTACGCCTGCAGCGGGATGTCGACGCGCACGCCCTTCGGCACGTAGATGAACGAGCCGCCCGACCATACGGCCGAGTTGAGCGCGGCGTACTTGTTGTCGCCGGGCGGGATGATCGTGCCGAAGTGCTCGCGCACGAGGTCCTCGTGCTCGGCCAGACCCTGGTCCATGCCCAGGAACACGACGCCCTGCTTCGCCAGGTCCTCGCGCAGGTTGTGGTAGACGACTTCAGAGTCGTACTGCGCGCCGGCGCCGGCGAGGAACTGGCGTTCCGCCTCCGGGATGCCGAGCTTGTCGAAGGTGTCCTTAATGTAGGCAGGCACATCGTCCCAGCTCGTGGAGTCGCGGTCGGAGGCGCGCACGTAGTAGTGGATGTCTTGAAAGTCGATCGCGCCGAGCAGCTCGGGGCTGCCGGCCCACGGCGGGTTGTGCTTCTCCCAGAACGTGCGCAGGGCGTCGAGGCGGAGCTCGAGCATCCACTCGGGCTCGCGCTTCATGCGCGAGATGGCGCGCACGACGTCCTCGTTCAGCCCCTTCTCGGCGATGAACAGCGGCGCTTCCTCATCGTGGAAGCCCCACTTGTACTCGCCGACGGCTGTCTGAGCGGAGACGTTGGAGGTCATCAGGCACCTGCCTTCGCGGGCTCGCGAGAGAGCCCGAGCTCCTGGAGGATCGGGTCGTAGCCGTTGCGTTCGATCTGCTGCGCGAGGTCGGGCCCACCGGAGCGCACGATGCGCCCCTGCACGAGCACGTGAACAACGTCCGGGCGGATGTAGTCCAAGATGCGCTGATAGTGCGTGATGATGAGGATGCCCAGCTCGGGGCGGCGCAGCGCGTTGACGCCCTCGGCGACGGTGCGCAGCGCGTCGACATCGAGGCCGGAGTCGGTCTCGTCGAGGATGGCGAGCTCGGGGTGCATCATGCCGAGCTGGAGGATCTCGGCGCGCTTCTTCTCGCCGCCGGAGAAGCCGTCGTTGACGTAGCGGCGGGCGAACGACTCGTCCATCTTCAGCTGCTGGAGGGTGGCGCGCAGCTCGGCGAGGAACTCGCGGGCGGGCACCTCGACGCCGCGACGGGCCTTCAACGCGCCGCGCAGCAGGTTCACCATCGTCACGCCGGGGATGGGCGTTGGGTACTGGAAGGAGAGGAACATGCCCGCGCGCGCCCGCTGGTCGGGCCGCCAGGCGGTCATGTTCTCGCCCTTGAAGAAGACCTGGCCGGCGTCGACGCGGTAGGCGGGGCTGCCGGCGATGGCGCTGGCGAGCGTGCTCTTGCCGGAGCCGTTGGGGCCCATCAGCGCGTGGATCTCGCCGGGGCGCACGACGAGGTCGACGCCGCGCACGATCTTGATGTCGGGGTGCGCCGCGACGCTGACTTCGAGCCCGCGCACGTCGAGGATGGGGGTGCTCATCGTGCGCCCGTCCCCTCGGCGAGTGATCCGATGCTCACGCTGACCTCCTCCGTGATGCGTTCGGTGGGCCGCTCCCGGGCGGCGGCGCTCGATTGATTGTTTGATTGTGTGGACGCGGCGGCCGCAGCCTCCTGCGCCTTCGCGACGAGGTACTCGCAGGAGGGCGCGCCGCTGACGACGGTGGTCACCTGCAGCACCGGCTGACCGAGCAGGAGCTCGATGGTGCGGCGGTCGGCGTCGCACGCGGCGTGGGTGCCCTCGGCGGTGGAGCGGTAGGGGCAGCCGATGTTGCGCAGGCGGAACTGGGCGCCTTCGTCGACGACGTCGTTGAGGATGCCTTCCTCGCGTAGCGCGGTGGTGACGGCGACGACGCGGCCTTCGAGGTCGGTGTCGTGCACGCGCGGGGCGTAGGCGTCCGCGATCTCGTGGGCGACTCCCTCGAACACCTGCGCGAGCACGTCGACGCCGCTCTTGCCGGAGACGGCCTCGGCGGGCAGGCGGGCGAGCGCGGGGTAAATGCGGTCGAGCAGGCGGGAGTAGTGCTGCGAGGCCGAGCGCTCCTCCCCCGCCTCGGAGAGCGAGTAGCGGGTGAGCGGGCGTCCACGGCGCTGGCGCACGAGCTGCATCTCGACGAGCCCGTCGCCGATCATCAAGTCGAAGTGGCGGCGAACGGACCCCGCCGAAACGCCGACGGCTGCGGCGACCTCGGCGACCGAGCAGACGCCGCGCTCGTGGAGGATGCGCACGACTTCGTCGCGGGTACGTTCCATGGTGGTGTCCGTTAGGTTCGGCGGGCGGGATGCGGTTCGGCCGGTGCGGTCCGGCGTCCCGACGCTCGACCATTATCGCGGGGCATTCGACCTGCGTCAATGCTTTTTGTGCACCTATTAGTAATAAGGGTGGGGACGTGAGCCGGCGGGTCGGCGGCGCGCTTGCTGGCCACGAGGGCGGCCCCTACGATGCGGCCGCAGAATGGAGCAACCTGATGGCGGACGCGGTCCACGGCATCGAGGTCGGCGCGAAGGCGGTCTTCAGCAAGGAGATCACAAGCGCTGACATCCGCGAGTTCGCCAATGCCACCGGCGACAACCAGCCGCTGCACCTGGACGCTGCCCACGCGGCGCGCACGCGCTTCAAGCAGCCGATTGCCCACGGCATGCTGACGGCCAGCGTCATCTCGGCTGCGATCGGCACGCAGCTCGCGCCGGACAAAGTCGTCATCTATCTCTCCCAGAACCTGCGCTTTCGCTCGCCGGTGGTGCCGGGTGACACGGTGACGGCGACGGTCACCGCGACGGGGTTGGACCTGGAGCGCAACCGCGTCAACCTCGACACCGTGGTGACGAAACAGGACGGCACCGAGGTGGTCACGGGCGACGCGCTGGTGATGGTGGAGCCACTGAGTTAGGCCATCGCGGTACGCTGGACGCGCCACGCACGAGCGAAAGGCAGCGCCCGATGACCACTCTCGACGATCCGATCCGCGGCGCGCAGGCCGAGTGGGAAGAGCGCGTGTTGGCGAAGGTGCTACAGCGCTTCCCGGAGCGGCGCGCGGAGTTCCGCACGTCCTCGGCGGAGGCGCGGCGGTTCTACACGCCGGCGGACACTGCGGGCAAGGACTACCTGCGCGACGTTGGCTTCCCGGGCGAGTACCCGTTCACGCGCGGGGTACAGCCGACGATGTACCGCGGGCGGCTGTGGACGATGCGGCAGTACGCGGGCTTCGGCACGGCGCAGGAGAGCAACCAGCGCTTCCGGCAGCTGCTGGCGGACGGCCAGACGGGGCTGTCCGCGGCGTTCGACCTGCCGACGCAGATCGGCTACGACTCGGACCACAGGATGGCGCGTGGCGAGGTGGGCCAGGTGGGCGTGGCGATCGACACGCTGGCCGACATGGAGACGCTGTTCGAGGGCATCCCGCTGCACAAGATCTCGACGTCGATGACGATCAACGCGCCGGCGGCGATCCTCGTGGCGATGTACATGGTGGTGGCGGAGAAGCAGGGCCACCCGGTGAGCGTGATCACGGGGACGGCGCAGAACGACGTGCTCAAGGAGTACGTGGCGCGGGGGACCTACATCTTCCCGCCGCGACCGTCGGTGCGGCTGGCGGCGGACCTGATCACGTACTGCGCACGCGAGGCGCCGCGCTTCAACTCGATCTCGGTGTCGGGGTACCACATCCGAGACGCGGGCTCGACGGCAGCGCAGGAGATCGCGTTCGCGTTCGCGAACGCGATCGCGTACCTGGGCGAGTGCGAGCGGCGCGGTGCGCAGATCGACGAGATCGCGCCGCGCGTGTCGTGGATCTTCAACACGCACAACTACTTCTTCGAGGAGGTCGCGAAATACCGGGCGCTGAGGCGGATGTGGGCGCGGCTGATGCGCGAGCAGTTCGGGGCGAAGCAGACGGACTCCTGGATGTTCCGCACGCACACGCAGACGGGCGGCTCGACGCTGACGGCGCAGCAGCCGCTGAACAATATCGTGCGTGCCGCGATCCAGGCGCTGGCGGCGGTGACCGGGGGGGTGCAGTCGCTCGCGCTGTCGTGCTACGACGAGGCGCTATCGCTCCCGACCGAGGCGGCGCAGCGGATGGCGCTGCGCACGCAGCAGATCATCGCGCACGAGACAGGGGCGGCGGACACGATCGACCCGCTGGGCGGGTCATGGTACGTCGAGTGGCTGACGGATCGCCTGGAGCAGGAGGCGCGGGCGATCATGGACCGCGTGGAGGACATCGGCGGTGCGGTCGCCGCGATCGAGAGCGGCTACATGCAGTCCGAGATCCAGGAGGCGGCAGTCACGCACCAGCGCGAGGTGGAGACGAAGCAGCGCATCATCGTGGGCGTGAACGACTACATCGACGACGAGGCGCAGCCGCCGATCCTGTTCCGCCCGAACCTGGCCGTGGGCGAGCAGCAGGTGCGGGAACTTGCGGCGGTGAAGGCGCGGCGCGACGCGCGCGCCGTGGACGCCGCGCTCGCGAGACTGCGGGCGGCGGCGCGCGGCGACGACCCGTTGATGCCGCCGATCCTCGACGCGGTGCGCACGTACGCGACACTGGGGGAGATGTGCGGGGTGCTGCGCGAGGAGTGGGGCGAGTACCGCCCGCCGACGGTGGTATAGCTCGAAGGCAAGTCCGGCGTGCGCGCAACTGCGCAGGGAACCCTCACCCCCGGCCCCCTGTCCCTCCGGAGAGGGCGAGGGGGAGCGCCGGGCTGTGGCTCGTGATCGCGCTGCTCGTGATGGGCCTCGGCGTCGCGGCCGGTGCGCGGACGGTCGAGGCGCAGACGGCGGGGCTGACCGAAGAGCTGCTGCGCAACGCGACGTATCCCTCGGAGTAATCGCCCACGCGCACGGTGACGCTGCGCGACGGCCGCTACGGGTGAAACGTGCCGCCGCTGCGCGGCTACGCGACGTTCGTGCGCGCGGCGATCGGGGGAGATTACGCCGTCGTGCTGCTCGCCACGAGCACGGGCGGCACCGGCGTGTTCCTGTCACTGCACCTCGTGACGAGTCCCGCGGGGGCGGTCACCGCCCCGCCCGGCCTCTTCCTGAGCGACCGGTGGCGCTTCAACTCGCTCTCGCTGTCGGGCGACCGCGTCCTGCTCGAGGTGGTGCGACCGGGGCCAAGCGACCCCGCCTGCTGTCCGACGCTCGCCGAGACGCGGGTGTACACGCGCGATGGGGGCGTGCTCATGTTCCGCGGGCCGTTCGCGGCCATTGCCACGCCCGCCCCGCCGCACACCGGCAACCTCGGCGCGGCGGGCGCGAGCGACACACCGGTGACGGTGGCCGCGCTCGCGCTCGCGACGTTCTCGCTCATGCTGCTGGCGCGCCGGCGCAGCGCGCTGCGGTGATGGCTGCGCGCTGATGGCGGCACGGCGGCTGCCGTTCTCGCTGGCGCGCGCGGAGGCGCACCTACGGCAGGCGGACGAGGTGCTCGCGCGGCTAATGGAGCGGCACGGGCGGTTCAGCCCGCGGCCGGGCACGGACCCGTACAACGCGCTGCTGCGCACGATCCTATACCAGCAGCTGGCGGGCGCGGCGGCGCGCACCATCGAGCGGCGCTGGCGCGGGCTGTACGGCGACGAAGCGGCGGTGCCCGCGCCGGAGGCGGTGCTGGCGACGAGCGACGAGGCGTTCCGGGCGGCGGGCGTGTCGCGGCAGAAGGCGGCGTACCTGCGCGATCTGGCGGCGCACGTCGTCGACGGCCGGCTGGACTTCGCGGCGTTCGCGCGCACGCCGGACGACGAGGTGCTGCACGCGCTGACGGCGGTGCACGGGCTGGGTGCATGGTCGGCGCAGATGTTCTTGATGTTCGAGCTGGGGCGGCCTGACGTGCTCCCGGTCGGCGACCTGGGCGTGCGTCGCGGGATGCAGCTGGAGTACGGCCTGCCCGCGGAGCCGACGCCGGAGCGCGTGCGGGAGATCGCGGGGGCGTGGGCGCCGTATCGCTCGGTGGGCTCCTGGTACATGTGGCGCGCCGTCGAGGGCTGAGCCCGCTGCCGCGGCCGTGGCGAGTTGCCATACTCGATCAAGAGGCGCACGACGCGCCGGCTGCGGTGCGAGGGAGCGACGCATGATCGTCGGGACAGTGCGCGAGACGAAGGCGGACGAGTACCGCGTGGCGCTGACGCCGCAGGGCGTCGCCGACATCGTGCAGGCGGGGCATGCGGTACTCGTCGAGCGGACGGCGGGCGTGGGGTCGAACTACGCCGACGAGGAGTACGCGGCGGCGGGCGCGACCGTGCTGCCGACGCCCGCGGACGTGTACGCGCGCGCGGAGCTGATGTGTGAGGTGAAGGAGCCGCAGCCGTCCGAGTACGAGCTGCTACGCGAGGGGCAGCTGCTGTTCACTTACCTGCACCTCGCGGCGGAGCCTGCGGTGACCGATGCGCTGCTGCGCTCGCGCTGCATCGCGATCGGCTACGAGACGGTGCGCCGGGACGATGGGTTCCTGCCGCTGCTCGCGCCGATGTCGGAGGTGGCGGGGCGGATGGCGGTGGAGATCGGCGCGCACTACCTCAAGCGGCCGGGGCCGGGGCGGGGGATGCTGCTGGGCGGGCTGCCGGGCGTGCCGCCGGCGCACGTGGTGATCGTGGGCTCGGGCAACGTGGGGCGGAACGCGGTGCGTGCGGCGGTGGGGGCGGGGGCGCGGGTGACGGTCGCGTCGATCGACCAGAACCAGCTGCGCGCGCTGGAAGAGCTGTATGCGGGGCGCGTGGAGACGCTGCTGGCGACGCCGCAGGCGCTGACGCACGCGCTGGCGGGTGCGGACCTGCTGATCGGCGCGGTGCTGGTGGAGGGACGGCGCGCGCCGGTGGTGGTGTCGCGTGCGATGGTGCGTTCGATGGGGCTTGGCGCGGTGATCGTGGACGTGGCGGTGGACCAGGGCGGGTGCGTCGAGACGACGCGCGCGACGAAGCACGACGAGCCGATCTACGTCGAGGAGGGCGTGGTGCACTACGCGGTGCCGAACATGCCGGGCGCGGTGCCGCGCACGGCGTCGCGGGCGCTGACGAACCTCACGCTGCCGTACATCCTGCGCGTGGCGAACGGGGGCTTTGCGGCGGCGGTGCGCGCAGACTCGGCGCTGCGCCGCGGGGTGAACACGTACCTCGGCGAGCTGACGCACGAGGCGGTGGCGCAGTCGCTGAGCCGCCCGTGGACGCCGCTGGAGCGGCTCTTGCCGGCAGTGGCGGCGAAGTAGCTCGGAGGTGGGACCGCGCGGGCGAGCGCTTGCCAGCGGCGAGGGGGCCGGGCTAGCCTCCGCGCAGCGCGCCATGCCGGGCAAGCCGCGCGCCCGAGGCGGGGCAGAGCGGCGGAGGGTCCGCCATGCGGCTGCTCGCGGCGGCCGGCGTGCTGTTCGCCGCGTGCGCACGCGGCGACGGTGAGTTGGCGACGTACTCGCGCCACGGCTTCGAGGTGCGCTACCCGAGCGACCACGTAGTGCACGAGGGGCCACTGGAAGGTGCTCCGGCGGACGCCGACCACGGGCAGGTCACGATCAGCGACCCGCACGACGCGGAGGGTGCGTCGGTGATCGGGGTGGCGTGGCGCCGCGTCGACGGGTCGAAGGTCGAAACGGACGGGGCGATCGAGCGCGGTGTGGACGGCGCGCTCGCGGGGGCGGAACGCGCGGACGAGCTGGCGATCACGCGGCGCGGCTCGCTGCAGGTGCTGGACCGCGGGGACGGGCGGCTGGCGTACCGCTCGTTCAGCGGGCGGCCGCCAACGGACGACGACACGGTGTTCGGGGTGGCGGGGACGTTCTACTGCCCGCGCAGCGAGCGGCTATTCGTGCTGGTGGCGGCGGGCAGCCACTGGCGCAGCGAGTCGTCGGCGCTGCGCGCGTTCCAGCGCTGCTTCGCGCCGCTGCGCTGCTGAGGAACCCGCGCGCCCACCCCTGTGTCATGCGAGGGGCGAAACCCCTCGCGCTCCCCGCTTCCGAGCCGGCGCGGCGCGCGATGAGCACTCGCGGTGCCTGCCGCGCGCGCTCGACCCGGATTCGGTCCGTCGCGCTGTGCGCGCGGGCGCGCGGCGCACGCGAGCGGCTAATCGGTAGCGCGGAGGTACTACTGACGTGAGAGCTGGCGACGGCCCTCCGGGCCGGGGGAGCCCACCCACCCCTCTTCGTCTACGAGGGGCTTCGCCCCTCGCGCTCCCCGCGAACACACGATTGCTCGGCACATTCCGAGCCGCACCGAGTCGATGCTCACAACGAGGCTCTCTCGCGCACGCCGCGGTCGTCCCGCGCTCGGGACGACCGCGGCGTGCGTCGCCGGTGAGCAGCGGCGCGTGTTGGTGCTGCCTAGGCGTCGTGGAGGCCGCGCGCAGCGCTGTCGCGGAAGCTGGCGAGCGCACGTGCTTCGTCGGCGGGGTGCATGCGCAGGAAGAGCGCGGAGGCGTCGACGAGCAGCGTGCCGGCGGGGTCAGCGAGCGTGGCCTCGAGCTCGATGCGGCGACCGCGGCGGCGCGTGATGGTGCTGCGGGCGGTGAGCTCGGCGGTGAGGCCGACGGGGCGGCGGAAGCGCGTCTCCATGCGCGCGGTGACGGCGAAGACGCCGTCGGCGTACATCGCCCAGCCCATCGCCTCGTCGAGCACGAGCGCGATGAGGCCGCCGTGCATGAGCTGCGGGAAGCCCTGGTCCTCCGGTCGCGGGCGGTAGCGGGCGAACACACCGTGCTCGGCGCGCTCGAAGACGAGGTGCAGGCCAATGGGGTTGTGGCGGCCGCAGCCGAAGCAGTACTGCTCGAAGAGTGCGGGGGCGGGCGGGACGCCCGCGTCACCGGTCACGAGGCTGCCTCGTCCCAGGGCACGGTCGCGGTGCCGCTGAGCAGCTGCTCGCCGGCGATGGTGTGGCAGGCGACGTCGTACGTGGCGACGCCGGCCTCGCAGCGACGCAGCGTTGCGGTGGCGGTGACGTCGACGGGCGGTACCGCGGGTGCACGCCAGCGCACCTTGAGCGTGCCGCCTGCCGCCCAGCGTTCACCAAACGTCGCAGCCAGGGCGTCGGCGACGAGCGCGAGCACGAGCATGCCGTGCGCGACGGGCCGCCCGAACGCACCGGCGGCCGCGGCGGCAGCGTCGGTGTGAATGGGGTTGCGGTCGCGCGCGGCGATGGCATAGGCGTGGACGCGCGCCTGGTCGATGCGCCGCGTGACGGGCGCAACAGGCGGGGGCGCGTTCACCGGCCGGCCGTTTGCTGCGGCAGTGGAGCGGCGACGGTTGCGCGCCCGCGCTGCACGAGCGTGTCGCCGGCGCTGAGCTCCGCCTCGAACACGACGACGTTGGTCCCGCGGTGCGCGGCCTGCTGCACGACGTGCAGCGCGACGGTGAGGGTGGCGCCGATGGGGACGGGGGCGAAAAACTCGAACTCCTGCGCGGCGTGCAGCGTACCGGGCGGCGGCGCCAGCTGCTTCAGCAGCTCGCCGATCGCCCACGCTCCCAGCGCGAGCGGGGGGGCGATCGCCGTCCAGCGCGCGGCGGGCTCGCCGGTGGCCGCGAGGTAGGCGCGCACCTCGGCGGCACCGACGGTGAGCTGCGCGGGGGGCAGGCGGTCGCCGCGGCGAAGGGCGTGGAAGGTGAGGGTCACGGCCGCATGATGAGCGCTGGCGGCGCTGCACCCAAGTGGCGGCGGGCCAGGCGCACGGCGGCCCGTGCGCGGGGGGCTTCGGTCTGCGCGCGCCCCGGTCAGGGCGAGAGCGCTTCGGGACCAATGCGAGCCACAGAAGCTTGTAGTCGCAGCGGAGGTGCTGGTAGAAGCCGTCGCGGCGACGCAGGTATGGGGGTCTACGCCTCGACGCGTCGTCGGCCGTTGCGGGACCGGGCAGCGTGCCGGGCGGACGCGCCCACACTCCACGCCGGCCGTGATCGCGGCGAGCAGGCATCGCTCGAAGAGGTGAGGAACCAGCCCGCCCACCCGTTGTGTTGTGCGAGGGGCTTCGCCCCTCGCGCTCCCCGGATTACGGAGGCCGACGGCTCGCGTCGCGCGTACTGCGGCGTCCGGTGGCCAGGTTCCCGCGCTGGTGCGATGTCGCCGCTCGCCGCGTCGTGCGCTGGTCGGATGCTTGCGCGTCGATGAGGAGCGGTCGGCCTCAGCTTCTGCGCTGTGGCGGCAGACTCAGAGCAGCTCGAAGCGCGACCAGATGCCGTCGCGGAGAAAGGCGTCGATGGCGGCGGCGGCCTTCTGGCCGTCGGCGAGGGCGGTGACCACGAGGTCGGCGCCGTTGACGTCATCACCGCCGGCGAACACGCCGCGCACGTTCGTGTGCATCGTCTCCGGGTTGACGACGATGCGGTTCCAGCGGTCGCGGTGCACGGCAGGCGCGATCTCACCCCACTCCTGGTCGACGTTGTAGCCGATCGCGACGACCAGTGCGTCGGCGGGGATGTCGAACTCGGAATCCGGGATCGGCTCCGGGCGGGCGCGGCCGCTCTCGTCGGGCTCGCCGAGGCGCATGCGGCGGCAGCGCAGCCCGCGCACGGCGCCGGCTTCGTCGAGCAGCACTTCGAGGGGCGCGGTGAGGAACTCGAACTGCACGCCCTCTTCGACGGCGTGCCGGCGCTCCTCGACACGACCCTGCATCTCGGCTTCGGTGCGGCGGTAAACGAGCGTGACGGTGGGCGCGCCGAGCCGGCGCGCGGTGCGCACGCAGTCCATGGAAGTGTCGCCGCCGCCGATGACGACGACGCTCTGGAAGGCGGGCAACGGCGCGCTCATCGCCTCCGGCAGCTCGTGCGGCTCGAGGTTGCCACGCACGAGGAACTCGGTGGCGCCGTACGCGCCGGGCGCATCCTCGTGCGCGATGCCGAGGCGCGAGCCCTCGGTCGCGCCGAATGCGAGGAAGACGGCGTCGTACTCGGCGCCGAGCTGCTCGACGGGGACGGTGTCGCCGACGCGGGTGTCGGTGCGGACCTCGACGCCGAGCGCAGCGAGTTCGGCGAACACGCGGTCGACGGCGGGCTTGTTTTGCTTGAAGTCGGGGATGCCGTAGCGCAGCAGGCCCCCGGGAAGGGGCCATGCCTCGAACATCACGACGTGGTGGCCGGCGGTGGCGAGGCGTTGCGCGGCGCCGATGCCGGCGGGGCCGCTGCCGACGATGGCGACGCTGCGACCGGATCTGCGCTCGGCGCAGCGCGGGGCGGGGGGCGCGTGTGTGCGCTGCCACTCCGTGACGAACACCTCGAGCTTGCCGATGGCGACGGGCGGCGCGTTCTTGCCGACGACGCAGTGGCCCTCGCAGAGGCGTTCCTGCGGGCACAGCCGTCCGCACATCTCGGGCAGCGCGCTGGTCTCGCGGAAGACGTCGGCGGCGCCGGCGATGTCGTCGTGCTCGAGTAGCCAGAACGCGCCGGGGATGTCGTTGTGCACGGGGCAGGCCTTGGTGCAGGGCGCGGCGGGGCACTGGATGCAGCGGGTGGCCTCGACTTTTGCGATTTCCGGGTCGAAGAGGAAGTAGACCTCGTCCCAGTTGTGGGCGCGGTCGGCGGGCGCCTGCTTCGGCGGGAGGTTCGAGGGGATGCGCAGGCGCGCCTTGCGGTCGATCGCCTTCGGGTCGGGGCGCTCGCGGTTGGCGGCGGGCTGCGGCGCAGTGACGGTGCGGTCGTCGTCGGGCATGCGCGTACGGCCTCCGTGCCGGGAGCTTTGCACATCCAGCGTAGACGCGGTGGCAGGGGTGCTCAACGGGACGGGCCTACGGGGCACGTGCGCGCGGGTAGTTATGTCGTTTGTGGTGCGCCCTCGATGTGCGCGCGCTCGCGCAGCGCGCGCACACCGAGGGCGCCGGCGAAGAGCGCGCAGGCGACCAGCACGATGGTGGGGCTGGTGGCCAGCTCGAAGTAGTAGGAGAGCTGGAGGCCGACGACGGAAGCGACGAGAGCGAGCAACGCGCCGAGCGCCATGATCGCGGGCAGGCGCTGGGCGAGGACGCTGGCGGTGGCAGCGGGGATCACGATCATGGCGTTGACAAGGATGATGCCGATCACGCGCAGCGAGACGACGACGGCGACGGCGATGAGCAGCAGCAACGCGTACTGCAGCGCGGTGGTGGGCAGGCCGGAGGCGGTCGCCGTCGCGGGGTCGTACGACGCGAACACGAGCTCGCGGTAGAGCGCGACGACGAACAGCAGCACGGCGGCGCTGAGCAGCGCCGCGGCGACCACGTCGCCGCGCGACACGCCGAGGATGTCGCCGAACACGAACGAGAGCAAGTTGGGCGTGTAGCTCGTGCGTCGCGAGAGCACGAGCACGCCGAGCGAGAACATGGCGACGAAAAGGATGCCGATGGCTGTGTCGGCGGAGACGCGCGCGCGTCGCTGGGTCCAGCCGACACCGAGCGCGGTGACGGACGCGGCGACGAGCGCGCCGAGGCTGATGCTAAGGCCGTTGACGAAGGCGATCGCGACCCCGGCGAGCGTCGCGTGCGCGAGCGCGTCGCCGAGGAACGCGAGTCCCTTGTGCACGACGAACGCACCGACGACCGCGCTCACCACGCTGGTGATCGCGAGCGCGGCGAGCGCGAGGCGCATGAACTCGAACGTGTAGGGGTCGAGCAGCCAGCCGAGCGGGTCGCTCACGGCTGGCTGCCGCTCGCGGGCGGCGCGACGGCGATGCGCGGGGGGCCGCCCGGGGTGAGCGGCAGTAGGTGGCGCTCGAAGGTGCGGCTCAGCACCTCCTCGGTGAGCACGGCGGAGGAGGGCCCGGCGGCGATCACGCGGCGGTTCAGGCAGACGGCCTCGTCGCAGGAGTTGGCGACGCAGGAGAGGTCGTGCGTGGCGACGAGGATGCTGCGGCCGGCGTGCACGAGCGCGTCGAGGATCGCGACGAGGTCGTGCTGCACGGCGGCGTCGAGGCCGGCGAAGGGCTCGTCGAGCAGCAGCAGCCGCGAGCCGCGAGCGATGGTACGCGCGAGCAGCAGGCGGCGGCGCTCGCCGCCGGAGAGCTGGCCGGCCTGGCGGCGCGCGTACTGGGCGAGGTGCACGCGTTCGAGCGCGTCCCAGGCGACGGCGCGATCCACGGCAGACCAGCCGCGAAACGGCAGCAGCCGGCGGCGGCCGCTGAGCACGACATCGAGCACGCTCACGGGGAACGCCCACTCGACCTCCTCGACCTGGGGCATGTAGGCGACGTCGTCGCGGGCGCGGGCGAGGGGCTGGCCGAAGACGCGCACCTCGCCGGCGGCGAGCGGGCGCAGGCCGACGATCGCTTTGAACAGCGTAGACTTGCCGGCGCCGTTGGGGCCGACCAGGCCGACGAGCTCGCCCTCGGCGACGGCGAGGGTGACGCCTTCGATGGCGGGGGGTTGGCGGGGGTAGCCCGCGGAGAGCCCGCGGACGTCGAGCGCGTAGGCGCGATGCGGGTGCGTGGAGGCCAGCACCTCGCGCGCGTCAACGTGCTCGCGCACCGGCTCGATCATCGCGCCGCTCTCCTGCTGGCGCCTATGCGCAGGCTACGCGCCGCCGAGGCCAGCAGCCAGCGCGCGGGCGTTCGCGCGCATGAGCTCAAGGTAGCTTTGCACGTCGCCGGCGAAGGTGTCGCTGTAGAGGGTGAGCACGCGCACGCCGGCCTCGCGCGCGACGGCGTCGAGCACCGGCGACGAGAACTGTGGCTCGGCGTAGACGGCGGGCACACCCTCGCGGCGGACGGCGCGCACGAGCTCGGCGACGACGCCGGCGCTGGGCTGCTGGTTCGCGCCGCCGGGGAGCACGGCGGCGACGATCTGTAAGCCGTACGCGTCAGCGAAGTAGCCGAAGGCGCCGTGAAACACGACGAGCTTGCGGCGCGACTCCGGGATGGCGGCGACGGTCGCTCGCAGCTCGGCGTCGAGCGCAGTGAGCTGCTCGATGTAGGCGGCGGCGCGGGCGCGATAGCCGGAGGCGTGGTCCGGGTCGGCGGCGGCGAGCGCGTCGCGGATGCGCTCCACATAGTGGCGCGCGTTTGGCACGGCGAGCCAGAAGTGGGGGTCGGCATGGGCGAAGGCCGTGGCGTCGATGCCGTCGCGCGAAGCGGCGCCATCGTTATCGTGATCGTCAGCGCCGTGGTCGTCGCCGTGATCGTCGCCGTGATCGTCGCCGTGATCGTCGCCGCCGGCGCGCGGCTCGAGGCCCGCGGCGGCGACAACGACCACGGCGTCGTCGCCGCGGTTTTTCGCGATGAGGTCGAGCAGCTGCTCCTCGAGGCCGTAGCCGTTGAGCAGCAGCACGTCGGCGCGGGCGACGCGGCGCGCGGTTTCCGGTGAGGGTTGGTACGCGTGCAGGTCCACGCCTGCGGGGATGAGCGCGCTCACCGCGGCGTCGTCGCCGGCGACGGCGGCGGCGAGGTCGGCGAGGATGGCGGTGGAGGCGACGACGGTGAGCTGGCCGCCGTCGTCCTCCTCGGCGGAGCAGGCCGCGAGCGCGAGCGAGCAAGCGGCCAGAAGTGCGACGAGCGCGGCGCGCGCGAAAGTGAGACGGGCGCGCGCGAAAGTGAGACGGACTATCTTTGCCATGGGGCCATCGTAGGAGCTACTGAGACATCGTGTCAATACGTGCGATGGAGGGCGCTACCCGATGGGCAATTCCGCGCCGGCGAGGCGCGCGGTGCAGGGGGCACAGCGGCCGTAGAGCTCGAGGCGGTGGGTCTCGATCGTGAAGCCGGTGAGGCTGGCGAGGGCGTGTAGCAGCACCTCGATGTCGGCGTTCTCGAAGTCGTCCACGCTGCCGCACTCGGAGCAGACGGCGTGGTGGTGGTGGCCGCCGCTGGCGAGGCGGTACTCGAGCGTCCTGTCGTCGAGGATGACCTGGCAGACGGTGCCGATCTCCTGGAGCAGGCGCAGCGTGCGGAACACAGTCGCGCGACCGACGCCGGGTGCGGCGGCGGCGAGCTGCTCGGCGGTGAAGTGGTCGCCGAGCTGCTGCATGGAATCGAGGAGCGTGCGGCGCGGCGCGGTGATACGGTGCCCGCTAACCACGATGCGACGTTCGAGCGCGTCCAGGGAGAGGAGCATGGCGTGATCGTGGGCGCCAGTGGGCAGCGTGTCAATGCGCCGCAGGCGCGCCCCACGGCTGCTCCGACGGCCGGCGGAACTCTCACCCTCGTCCCCTCTCCCCGAAAGCGGGGCGAGGGGAGGCGGAACGCCGGTGGAGTCCGGCGGTGACGCGCGCGCGCTGGCGGGTCGGGCTGTGGAGCGGGGCGTCGCTGGTGGTGCTCTACCTGGTGTGGCAGGCGCGGGGAGCGCTGCTGCCGTTCGGGATGGGAGCGATCCTGGCGTACTCGCTGCTGCCGGTCATCGACCGGCTGGCGCCGGTCGTGCCGCTGCCGCGGCGCATGGTGAAGATTCGGCGCGGCATCGCCGTGCTGCTGATCTATGCGGCATCCGGGGGCGCGCTGTTCCTGGCGGGCTACCTGATCGCGCCGGTGCTGGCGAACCAGGTGGCGCAGTTCGTGGAGACGCTGCCGGACCGCATCGACGCCGCGCGGCTGACCGTGAGCGACTGGCTGCGCACGTACCATGATCGCGTGCCGCCGGAAGCGCGGGAGCGCATCGACGGGTACACGAACGACGCGGCGAACGCGGCGGCCGACACGCTGACGGCGGCGGGGCGACGCTCTGTGGACCTGCTCACGGGCACGCTGTCGATGCTGTTCGGCTTCCTGGTGGTGCCGTTCTGGATGTTCTACGCGCTGCGCGACCGCTACACGGCGGAGCACAACATCATGATGGGCGTGCCGTCCGCGCTGCAGGAGGACGTGGCGAACACGCTGGTGCTGGCCGACCGGCTGCTGCGGCGCTACATCCGCGGGCAGCTGCTGCTAGGGGTGATCGTGGGCGTCGCGGTGGGCGTGGCGCTGACGCTGATGGACGTGCAGCTGTCGCTCGCGCTCGGCGTGTGGGCGGGGATCACGGAGCTGGTGCCGATCATCGGGCCGTGGCTGGGCGGCATTCCGGCGCTAATCATCGTCGCGGGCACGGAGCCGGACCTGCTCGTGCCAGTGCTGTTCGTGTACGTCGTAGTGCAGCAGTTGGAGAACAACTTCCTGATGCCGCGCGTGCAGGGGCAGGCCATCAACATCCACCCGGCGATGGTGATCTTGCTGCTGGTAGTGGGCGGGGCGGCGTTCGGGTTCATCGGGCTAGTGGTGATCGTGCCCGTGACGGCGATCCTGCGGGAGCTGTTCTGGTACGCCGACCGGCGGCTGGCGGGCGCGACGCCGGCGGAGGCGATCGCGCGGGCGAGCGAGCGTGCGCACTCGCCCGCGCTGACGCCGGCGACGGCGCTGCCGCCGCCCGACGACGAGCCCCTGCCCGTGGACGAGGCGGTGTCGGGCGACGAGCGGGCGCGCACGGCCGTGGACTAGCAGGGTGCTGAGAAACGGCTGGCGAGGGAGTTGTCGGAGGTCGGTCGGCGCGTAGGATGGGGCTGGCGTGGGCACAGCCTGGAGGTGCCCCGTGCGAGGCGACGCTGAGCGTCAGGCCAACATGCTGCTGG
>VGPB01000007.1 GCA_016875695.1 Chloroflexota bacterium
CGCCGCTGGCGCGCGCGGCGCGCCGCCGGCACGCCGGGCATTGAGGCAATCGCAGGAGGCCGGCAGACGCCGAGCCTTCCTCCGGACCAGGGAGGCCACACGTGACCAGTACACCCCGGGTCGACGCCGCCGGCGACGTCGCCGACCGCGCGCTCGCGCAGGCCGGCGTGCGCCGCGTCGAGTGGGCGGCGCGCGAGATGCCGGTGCTGCGCCAGATCCGCGAGCGCTTCGCGCAGCAGCGCCCGCTCGCGGGCGTACGCGTCGCGGCGTGCCTGCACGTCACCTCGGAGACCGCGAACCTGATGCTCGCGCTGCGTGACGGGGGTGCCGACGTGCGCCTCGCGGCCTCGAACCCGCTGTCGACGCAAGACGAGGTCGCGGCCGCGCTCGCCGTCGAGTACGCCATCCCCACGTTCGCAATCAAGGGCGAAGACAACCCGACGTACTTCCGGCACCTCGCCGCGACCGTAGAGCACGCCCCCCAGCTCACGCTCGATGACGGCGCAGACCTCGTCGCATTACTGCACCGCGAGCGGCTGGATCTGCTCGCCGGCGTAGTCGCGGGCACCGAGGAGACGACGACAGGCGTCGTGCGGCTGCGTGCGCTCGCGGCAGAAGGCAAGCTCGCGTACCCGATCGTCGCGGTGAACGAGGCCGACACCAAGCACATGTTCGACAACCGCTACGGGACGGGACAGTCAACGCTCGACGGCATCACGCGCGCAACGAACATCCTGCTCGCCGGCAAGACGCTGGTCGTGTGCGGCTACGGCTGGTGTGGCAAGGGCGTCGCGTCCCGCGCGCGCGGCATGGGCGCCCAGGTCATCGTGACCGAGGTGCAGCCGCTGCGCGCGCTCGAAGCCATCATGGACGGCTTCCGCGTCATGCCGATCGTCGAGGCAGCGCGCCACGGCGACATCTTCGTGACGGTCACCGGCGACATCAACGTGATCGACGTCGCCGCATTCGACGTGATGCGCTCGGGCGCGGTGCTCGCGAACTCCGGGCACTTCGACGCGGAGATCAACCTCGCGGCGCTCACCGGCATGACCGAGGGGCGGCGCACGCTGCGGCCATTCGTCGACGAGTACACGCTCGGCGACGGCCGCGAGATCGTCGTGCTCGCGGACGGGCGGCTCGTGAACCTCGGCGCCGCCGAGGGCCACCCCGCCTCCGTGATGGACATGTCGTTCGCGAACCAGGCGCTGTGCGTCGAGCACCTCACGCGCGAGCACGCGACGCTCGCGCCCGGCGTCTACGACGTGCCGAAGACCATCGACGAAGAGGTCGCGACGCTCAAGCTCGCCTCGATGGGCGTGCACATCGACACGCTCACCGAGGAGCAGGAGCGCTACATGCGCTCGTGGGAGCTCGGCACGCACTAGGCCGGAGCGGCGCTCCGGGCGCGGGGAGGTTCGCATGTCTACGACATTCATGAGCGCGCCGTCGCTGATGCTCACCAGCGAATCGGTGACCGAGGGGCACCCGGACAAGGTATGCGACCAGATCTCGGACGCCGTGCTGGACGCGATGCTGCAGCAGGATCCGAGCTCACGCGTGGCGTGCGAGGCCGCCGTCAACACGGGCTTCGTGCTCATCTTCGGCGAGATCACAACGCGCGCGTACGTGGACCTGCAGGCGGTCGTGCGGCGCACGGTGCGCGAGATCGGCTACAACCAGTCCGACATCGGCTTCGACTGGGAGACGTGCGGCGTCATCTCCTCGCTCAAGGAGCAGTCGAGCGACATCGCGCAGGGCGTGAACCGCTCGCTCGAGGCGCGCCAGGCCGCCTTCGAGGTCGAGGCGCTCGACCTCGAAGGCGCAGGCGACCAAGGTATGATGATCGGCTTCGCGTGCTCGGAGACGGACGAGTACATGCCACTCACCACGGTGCTCGCGCACCGCCTCGTGCGGCGGCTCGCCGACCTGCGCAAGACCGGCGAGCTCACGTACCTACGCCCGGACGGCAAGTCGCAGGTGACGGTCGAGTACGCGTACGGCGTGCCGAAGCGCATCGAGGCCGTCGTCGTCTCCACGCAGCACAACCCCGAGGTGAGCGAGGAGACCATCCGCCGCGACATGGAGCAGCTGGTGATCCGCCACGTCTGCCCCGCCGAGCTGATGCAAGACACCAAGATCTACGTGAACCCGACGGGGCGCTTCGTGAGCGGCGGACCGGCGTCCGACGCGGGGCTCACCGGGCGCAAGATCATCGTCGACAGCTACGGCGGCATCGCGCGCCACGGCGGCGGCGCGTTCAGCGGCAAGGATCCAAGCAAGGTCGACCGCTCCGCCGCGTACGCCGCGCGCCATCTCGCCAAGAACGTGGTCGCCGCCGGCCTCGCCGAGCGGCTCGAGGTGCAGGTGTCGTACGCGATCGGCGTGGCCCACCCCACGTCGATCGCGATCGAGACGTTCGGCACCGCCAACATCCCGGAGGCGGACATCGAGCGGCTGGTGCACGAGCACTTCGACCTGCGCCCGGCCGCGATCATCCAGCGCTTCGACCTGCGCCGGCCGATCTATCGCCAGGTCGCCGCGTACGGCCACTTCGGCCGCTCCGACCTCGACCTGCCGTGGGAACGCCTCGACGTCGTCGACGCGCTACGCGCCGGCGCCGGCCTGCCGGCGGTGCGCCTGCAGCCGTTCACGGCATAGGCGCGCGGCCAGCGCGTGCGCGCTATCGTGCTCGTGGGCGGCGAGGGCACGCGGCTGCAGCCGCTGACCTGGCGCACGCCCAAGCAACTCGTGCCCGTGCTCGGCCGTCCGCTGTTAGAGCACCTGCTGCTGCACCTGCGCGCGCACGGTGTCACGCATGTCACGCTCGCGCTCACGCGCACGCCGCTGGCCGCAGCCGTGCACGAGGCGTTCGCCGAGAGCGGCGCCCTCGACCTGACACTCGACTACGCGTACGAGGAGACGCCGCTCGGCTCCGGCGGCGCGATCGCCTCGATCGCCGGCGGCTGGGACGAGCCGTTCCTCGTCTGCAACGGCGACATCATCACCGATCTCGACATCGCGGCGTTCGCCGCCGCGCACCGCGCGCGCGGCGCCGCGATCTCGATCGCGCTGCACGAGGTGGACGACCCATCCGGTTTCGGCGTTGTCGTGCTGGACGCAGCCAGCCGCATCACGCGCTTCGTCGAGAAGCCGCAGCGCGAGGAGGCCCCCTCGCGACTGGTAAACGCCGGCACGTGGCTCTTCGAGCCGAGTGCGATCGCCGCGCTCGACCCCACGCGCCCTCAGCACGCCGAGGACGAGCTGTTCCCGACGATGGCAGCCTCTGGCGGCCCGATCTACGGCTTCGCCGGATCGCGCTACTGGCGCGACATCGGCAACCCGGATGCGTACCTACGCGTGAACCTGGAGCTCGTCGCGGGGGCGCTCCCCGCCCGCTTGCCGGCCGGCTGGCCGCCCGACGGCGTGCTCGCCGCCGACGGCGCGCGCATCGCGCCGGACGCGCACGTGCGCGCGCCCGTGCTGCTCGGCGCGAGCGTTGCCGTCGATGCCGGGGCGCGCATCGAGGGGCCCGCCATCGTCGGCGACGGCTCGCGCGTCGGGGCAGGCACGCTCGTGCGCCGGTCGGTACTGTGGGAGCGCGTGCAGATCGGACCCGGCGCCCGCGTCATCGACTGCGTGCTCGCCGACGGCGTGCACATCGGTGCCGGCGCCGAGGTCGACGGCGCGGTCGTCGCGCACGGCGCGCGCATCGCGGACGGCGCGCGCGTCACTCCGGGCAGCCGCATCCAGCCGGACGCGCTGGAGGGTGCATGACGGAGATCCGCTTCGGCACGGACGGCTGGCGCGCGGAGATCGCGGAGGACTTCACGTTCGACAACGTGCGCGCCGTCGCGCAGGCCACCGCCGAGCACCTGCTGGGCACGGGAGCCGCCGCGCGCGGCATCGTCGTCGGCTACGACACGCGCTTTCTGTCGGCGTCGTTCGCCGCTGCGGTCGCCGAGGTGCTGGCCGCGAACGGCATCCGCGTCGCGCTCACTGCTGCCGCGGGCCCCACGCCGGCGCTCTCGCACGCGGTGATCGAGCGCAGCGCGGGCGGCGGCGTGATGATCACCGCCAGCCACAACCCCGCGCGCTGGAACGGCTTCAAGCTCAAGGAGAGCTTCGGCGCGTCCTCGCCGCGCGATGTGACCGACGCGATCGAACGCGCGATCCCCGGCATCCGCGCCGAGGGTCGCGTGCGGCGGCTCGCCATCGGCGAGGCCGAGGCGCGCGGCCTCGCCGAGCGCTTCGACCAGCGGCCGACGTACCTCGCCGCGCTGCGCCGGCTCGTCGACGTCGAGGCGATCCGCTCGGCCGGCCTCAATGTGCTCGTCGATTCGATGTACGGCGCGGCGGGCGGCTACGTCGCGGAGCTGCTCGGCGGCGGCGCGACGCGCGTGGAGGAGCTGCACGGCGCGCGCAACCCCGCGTTCCCGGGCATGCGCGCGCCCGAGCCGATCGCGGCGAACCTCGGCGAGCAACTCGCCCAGCTCGCGCAGGGCGGTTACGACATCGGCCTGTCGAACGACGGCGACGCGGATCGCCTCGGCCTAGCGGACGAGCACGGCGTGTTCATCACGCAGCTGCAGGCGTTCGCGCTCCTCGCGCATTACCTCCTCAAGGTGCGCGGCGAGCGCGGGCCGTTGGTGCGCTCGGTCACCATGACGCGCATGGTCGACCGCCTCGGGGAGCACTACGGCTGCCCGGTGTACGAGACGCCGGTGGGCTTCGTGCACCTCGGCCCGAAGATGCGCGAGACCGACGCGCTGCTCGCCGGCGAGGAGTCGGGGGGGTACGCGATCCGCGGGCACATCCCGGAGCGCGACGGCATCCTGTCAGGCCTGCTCATCCTCGAAGCGATCGTGCGCACCGGACAGCGGCCGTCCGAGCTGCTGCGCGCGCTGTACGCCGAGGTCGGCACGCACGAGTACGATCGGGTGGACATCACGCTGCGCCGCGACGAGCGCGACGCGATCCGCGAACGCGTCGCCGCGGCGCAGCCGCAGGAAATCGCGGGCCTACGCGTAACAGGTCGCGACCAGCTGGACGGCTACCGCTTCCAGCTCGAAGGCGGCTGGTGGCTGCTGATGCGCTTCAGCGGCACCGAGCCGCTGCTGCGCATCTACGCGGAGATGCCGACGATGGACCAGGTGCAGGCGGCGCTGGAGGCGGGGCAGACGATGTCGGGAGCGACGCTGTGAGCACGTACGACGCGGATCGCACGCTCGACGATCGCGACGTGATCGCGGCGATCGATCCCTCGGGCATGGCGGCGCTGATCGAGGGGCTGCCCGCGCAGAGCCGCGCGGCGTGGGAGGCCGGCCGCGCCTGGCCGCTGCCCGAGGGCTTCGCCGCACCGCAGCGCGTCGTGCTGCTCGGCATGGGCGGCTCGGCGATCGGCGCCGACGTGGCCGCCACACTCGCCGCACGTGTGGGCCGCGTGCCCGTGCAGGTCGTGCGCGGCTACGTGCCCCCCACCGTCGACGAACGCACGCTGCTCGTCGCGTGCTCGTACGCGGGCGAGACCGAAGAGACGCTCGAGGCCTTCCAACACGGGCTGCCGCAGGCCGGCATGCGCCTCGCGATCACGTCGGGCGGCCGTCTTGCGCGGCTCGGCGCGAGCATGGACTACGCGGTGTTCGGCTTCGAGTTCGCGGCGCCACCCCGTGCGGCGTTCGGCTGGGCGCTGTTCCCGCTGCTCGCGATCTTCGAACGCCTCGGCGTGCTCGCGCTCGCGCCCGGCGCCGTCGACGGCGCACTCGCCGAGCTCGAGCGGTGCGCCGAGGACTGGGGCCCGGACGTGCCGGAGGAGCGCAACGCGGCGAAGCAGCTCGCGCGGCGCATCTCCGGCCGCGTGCCTGTGATCCTCGGACCGGACGTGCTCGAGGTGGCCGCACGACGCTGGGCCGGCCAGCTGAACGAGAACGCAAAGCAATGGGCGCTCTTCGCCGCGCTGCCGGAGGCGGACCACAACCTGATCGTCGGCTTCCCCGGCCCCGACAGCGCGCGCGACGCGCTGCACGTGCTGCTGCTCGACGCCGCCGCGCTGCATCCGCGCAACCGCCTGCGCGTGCGCCTCACCGCGCACGCGCTCGACGAGACGGGCATGCCGCACGACGAGCTGCTGATCGACGGCACCGAGCCGCTCGACACGCTGTTGCGGGCGTGCTATCTCGCGGACTGGGTGTCGTTGTACACAGCCGTGCTCAACGGCGCCGACCCGTACCCGGTGCGCGTGATCGACTGGCTGAAGCAGTCGCTCGCGGCCGGCAGCTAGCCGAACCTCGCTCATACCCCTCACTCACGCGCGGCGGCGCTCACAGCGTCTACGGTGGCGTGCACCGCCGACGCTGCGCGGCCAGCGTACTGCCGACATCGAGCAGCAGGCGCTGGAACTCCAGTCACGGTGGAGCGTGGGGGCGAAGCCCCCAGGAGAGGGTGGGTGGCGGGGCCCCCAGCCCGGAGGGCCGTCAACTGAGCCCCCGCGCTAGCGCTTCGTGAACTGGGGAGCCTTGCGCGCGCGCTTGAGGCCAAACTTCTTGCGTTCCTTCTCGCGCGGGTCGCGCGTCAGCAGGCCCTGCGCGCGCAGCGGCTTCTTGTGCAGATCGTCCGCGACGACGAGCGCGCGCGCGATGCCCAGGCGGATCGCGCCGGCCCAGCCCGTGTTGCCGCCGCCCGCCACCTTCACCTGCACGTTGAAGCGGCGCTGTGTCTCGGTAGCGGCGAGCGGGCGCAGCAGGTCCTGCCGCGCCGACGCGCGCACGATCACCTCTTCGAGTGGCCGGCCGTTGACGACGACCGTACCCGTGCCCGGGAACAGCCGTACCCGCGCGACCGCGGCCTTGCGGCGGCCCAGGCCGTAGTAGTAGTGCTCAGTGGTCATCGACGGCTCTCCTGGCTGTGCAGCGCGGATGCGGGCGGCTATTGGGCGGCGGTGGTGCGCTGGCGGGCGCGCGCGCCCGTGCCCGCGCGCACCTGCGCCTCGTGCGGATGGGTGGGCCCGGAGTACACCTTGAGGTGCCGGAACAGCTCGCGCCCGAGCGAGCCCTTCGGCAGCATGCCTCGCACCGCCCGCTCGACGACACGCCGCGCGTCACGCTCGAGCTGATCGCGCACGCTGCGCTCGCGCAACCCGCCCGGGTAGCCGGAGTGGCGGTAGTACACCTTTTGCTCGGCCTTCTGCCCGGTGAGCGCGATCTGGCGTGCGTTCACGATCACCACGAAATCGCCCATCGGCAGGTGCGGCTCGTACGTCGGCTTGTGCTTGCCCATCAGCAGCCGCGCGGCCTCGCCGGCGAGGCGCCCGAGCGGCCGCTGATTCGCGTCGAGCACGTGCCAGCGCCGGTCCATCGAGCCGGCATGCAGCCGGAACGTCTTCGTGGTCGCGTGCTTATTCGCCGTCGGCGAAGGCGTCGTCGTCATCGCAGTCCTCAGTCCAGTGCAGCGCCTCCGGCGCGTAGCGTACCTTTACAAGCGTCAGTCCATGCGCCGGCGCAACCGGGTCCGCGCTGCTCGGCCCGCCCTCGAGCAGGCGCGCGAACGCCTGCGGCGTCATGGCCAGCCCGACACGGCTCAGCGCGCCGACGATGCGGCGCACCTGCTGCGGCAGAAAGCTCTCCGCCTCCACCCAAACGCGCAGTGCGTGCGCGCCCGCCGGCCGCACCTCGCACGCAACAAGCGTGCGCAGCGGCGAGCGCGAGGGCCCGAGCGCGCCGGCGAACGCCGACCAGTCGGCCGGCGAGCGCGGCAGCAGCGCCGCCGCCTGCTGCATCGCCTCGACGTCGAGCGGCCGCGGTAGCTGCCACGAGCGCAGCCTCAGTAGCGGCGAGCGCGGACGGCCGTACGCGATGCGGTACTCGTAGCGCCGCGCCAGCGCGTGCCGGCGCGGGTCGAACGCCGGCGCGACCTCCGTCGCAGCACGCACCGCGATATCCGGCGACAGGTAGCGGTTCAGCGCCGTGACGAAGCGCGCGGGGCTGTGCCGCGACCGCGTATCGAGCGTGCATACCTGCCCGCGCGCGTGCACCCCCGCATCGGTGCGGCCGGCGAGCCGCAGCCGTTGCTGCTCGCCCGTGAAGCGCACGAGCGCGGCCTCGAGCTCGCCCTGCACGGTGCGCCGCCCCGGTGCCTGCGCCTGCGAGCCCGCAAACCCCACGCCGTCGTACGCCACGAGCAGCGCGATGCGCCGCAGCGAGGCAGGCGGCTGGGTGCGCATCGCGTGCGGCTTCGCTCACGACAGCAGCTCAATCTGCACCATCATCGCGCCGTCGCCCTTGCGTGGGCCCAGTCGCGAGATGCGCGTGTAGCCGCCCGGACGCGTCGCGAAGCCGGTCGCAATCTCGCCGAACAGCTTCTCGACGACATCCGGCTCGTAGACGTAGGCGAGCGCCTGGCGCCGCGCGTGCAGCGTGCCGCGCTTGCCGAGCGTGACCATGCGCTCCACGACCGGCCGCACCTCCTTCGCACGCGCCTCCGTGGTGCGCACGGCGCCGTGCTTCAGCACCTGCGTGGTGAGCGCGCGGAACAGCGCGCGACGCTGATCCGTGGCCATGTCGAAGCGGCGACCCGCGACCTGGTGCTTCACGCGTCGCCGTCCTCGTCGTCGTCCAGCAGCTCGTCATCGTCACCGGCCTCGCGCAGCGCCTGGATCAGCACGACGCCGAGCGAGCCCACCGAGTCGTCCGGCTCGATCTCCACGCCACGACTCTCCGGCGGCGGGGCCACGGCAACGGGCCCGGAGCCGGTCAGCGGCAGCGACGTGGGCTGGCGACGCGTGTCGATACGCGGCGCGGGGAACCCCTTCTGCACCAGCCGGTCACGCAGCTCCTCGTACGACTTCTCGCCGAAGTTGCGCAGCGCCAGCAGCTCCTCCTCCGAGCGTTCGAGGATGGCCCCGACCGTGATGAGGCCGGAGCGCTTGAGGCAGTTGTAGGCGCGCACCGACAGGTCGAGCGCCTCGATGGGCATATCGGAGCCGTCGAAGCCACCACTCCCCTCCATCGTCGGATGGCTGAGCGAGGGCTCCGGTCGCCCGAGCCGCTGGAAGCCGAGCAACTGCTCGCGCAGGATCTCCGACGCCAGCGACACCGCCATCGGCGCGGTGATCGTGCCGTCCGTCCACACCTCCAGCTCGAGGCGGTCGAAGTCCGTGTCCTGTCCCACGCGCGTGTGCGCGACGCGGTAGTTCACGCGCCGCACCGGCGTGAACAGCGCGTCGACCGGGATCACGCCAATCGGCAGGCCCTCGCTTACCGTCGCCGGCAGATAGCCGCGCCCCGACTCCACGTTCAAGTCGACGACGAGCGACGCGTCGGCGTGGTCGAGCGTCACGAGCTTCAGCTCGGGGTTCGCGACCTCGTAGTCGGCGGTCGCCTGGATGTCGCCCGCGGTGACCACGCCGACGCCGGACGCCTCCAGGAACAGGCGCGCCGGCCGGTCCGAGAAGGCGCGCAGACGCACCTCCTTCAGGTTCAGCAGGAATTCCGTGATGTCCTCCTGCATGTGCGGGAGCGTCGAGAACTCGTGGTCCACGCCCTCGATACGCACCGAGGTGATCGCCCCGCCCGGGAGCGAGGAGAGCAGGATGCGCCGCAGCGCATTACCCAGCGTGGTCCCGAAGCCTGCCTCGAGCGGCTCGGCGACGACTTTCGCGTAGTCGCTGTCTTCCTGCTCCACGCGGATCTCGGGGATGTGCAGATCGGCCATGCATTTCACCTGCCTTGGCTGGAATCGTTGGTTGCGCGATGCAGCGGCGCAGGGCGCCGCCGCTACCGCGAGTAGTACTCCACGATCGCGTTCGGGTTGAAGATCGAGTCGTAGTCGCCCGGGCCCGGCTGCGCGACCATGCGCCCGACGAGCGCGGAGCGATCGATCTCGAGCCAGCCTGGCACGTCGCGCGCATCGATCTCGAGCTTCAGGATCTTCGCGTACTCGGAGCGCGCGCCGCGCTCCGTGAGCGCGACGGTGGAACCAACGCGCACGCGCGCGCTCGGCACGTCCAGCTTCTTGCCGTTGACCGCGACCAGCCCGTGCGACACGAGCTGCCGCGCCTGCGCGCGCGTCGCGCTGAAGCCGAGCCGGTACACCACGTTGTCCAGCCGCTCCTCCAGCGCGCGCATCAGCAGGTCACCAGTCACGCCGGGCCGGCGCACCGCCACCTCGTAGTAGTGACGGAACTGCTTCTCCATCAGCCCGTACGCGTAGCGCACCTTCTGCTTCTCGATCAGCTGCTGGCCGCGGTCCGAGATCTTGCGGCGGCGCAGGGAGCGCGGTCCGGGCGGGTTGGGCCGCCGGATCACGGCGCACTTCGCCGTGCCGCACAGCGGCGCTCCGAAGCGGCGACACTTGCGGCATTTCGGTCCGGTGTAACGGGCCATCGCTTCCTCCTACTGCCGCGGCCGGCGCCGCGGGCGGCAGCCGTTGTGCGGGATCGGCGTGACGTCACGGATCGAGAGCACGCGCACGCCCGAGGACTGCAGCGCGCGCACGGCGGCCTCGCGCCCCGCGCCCGGGCCCTTCACGAACACCTCGATTTCGCGCAGCCCGTGCTCCATCGCGCGCTGCGCGGCGCCCTCGGCGGCCAGCTGCGCCGCGTATGGCGTGCTCTTGCGCGAGCCCTTGAAGCCCGCGGTGCCGCCGGAGCCCCAAGCCACCACGTTCCCATTGGGGTCCGTGAGCGTGATGATCGTGTTGTTGAACGTCGACGACACATACGCGCGCCCGCGCGGCACCGACTTCCGCTCGCGGCGGCGCGTGGTGCGTCGTGTCTGCACTCGACCCATCGCAATACTCCCTCAGCACCCGGCTCACGACGCCGGCCTGCACGCGTTCCCGCAGCGGCCACCGCCGCCCGTGGCTATTTCTTCCGCGCCGCCTTGCGCTTGCCGGACACCGTCCGCCGCACGCCGCGGCGCGTGCGCGCGTTGGTCTTAGTGCGCTGGCCGCGCACGGGCAGGCCGCGCCGGTGGCGCTGCCCGCGGAAGCAGTTGATCTCGATCAGCCGCTGGATGTTCTGCCGCACCTCGCGGCGCAAGTCGCCCTCGACAACCATCCCGCCCTCGACGACGGCGCGCAACCGCGCCACCTCGTCATCGGTGAGGTCGCGCACCTTCGTGGTGGGGTCGATCTGCGTCTGCTCCAGGATCTGCGCGGCCCGCGGGCGCCCCACGCCGTAGATGTACGGCAGAGAGAACAGCACCTGCTTGTCGCGCGGGATGTCGACGCCGGCGATGCGGGCCATGGCGGCTCTCCTAACCCTGTCGCTGCTTGTGCTTCGGCACCACGCAGATCACCCGCAGCACCCCGTGCCGGCGGATGATCTGACAGCGCTCGCAGCGCTTCTTGACCGACGCGGATACCTTCATCGCCCTCTTACCGTTCCCCCGCCCGTCACCGGAAGCGGTACGTGATGCGCCCGCGCGTCAGGTCGTACGGGCTCAACTCCACCAGCACGCGATCACCGAGCAGAATGCGGATGTAGTGCACCTTCATCCGCCCCGAGACGTGCGCCAGCACGTGGTGCCCGTTCGCGAGCTCGACGTCGAACATCGCGTTGGGCAGCGCGTCCTTGATCACGCCCTCGACTTCGATGACCTCTTTCTTCTGCTTCGGCTGCCGCGTCTTGCGTTCCGGCAAGCGTCGTCCTCGTCTGCAGCGTTACGCCACGATACGCGTGAGCACGTCCGGCTCACCGTCCGTGATCGCCACGGTCTCTTCGAAGTGTGCGCACAGGCCCAGATCGCTCATGCGCACCGTCCACTGGTCGTCCAGCTCCTCCGTGTCGGGTGCGCCCAGCGCAAACATCGGCTCGAGCGCCAGCACCATGCCCGTCTTCAGCCGGTAGCCCACGCCGGGGCGCCCGAAGTTCGGGATGTGCGGCGGCTCGTGCATCTCCCGCCCCACGCCGTGGCCGCCGTAGCCCTCCACGATGCCGTAGCCGGCCTGCTCGCCGACCGCGCCGATCGCGTGCGAGACGTCGCCGAGGTACCGCCCGTTGCGCGCCTGCGCGATGCCCGCCCACAGCGCCTGCTCGGTGCGCCTGAGCAGCTCCGCGACCGCCTCCGGGACCGCGCCCACCGCGGCCGTGAACGCAGCGTCCGACACGAAGCCCGCGTATGTCACGCCGAGGTCGATGCTCACGATGTCGCCATCGCGCAGCGCGCGCCCGGACGGGATGCCGTGCACCAGCTCCTCGTTCACCGAGTAGCAGATCGCGCCGGGGTACGGCGGCTTGCCGCCCGGCGCGTAGCCGACGAACGTCGCCACGCCGCCGCGCTGCGCTATCTCGCGCTTCGCGAACGCGTCGAGGTCGCGGCCCGTCACGCCGGGCGCGATCGCGGCGCGCAGTAGCGCGCGCACCTCGGCGTTCAGGCGCCCCGCCTCGCGCATGCGCGCAAGCTCGGCGGCGGACTTGACGGTGACGGACATAACCGGCATCCGAGTATGTTACGCCTTCCCAGTGCCGCTGGTCACGCCGTCGATCGCCGCGAGCAGGCGCTCGGTGATCGCCGCGGGCTCGCCGGTCCCATCGATGGCGTGGAGCTTGCCCTGCGCGCCGTAGAACTCGGCCAGCGCCTCGGTCCACACCCGGTTCGTGTCCAGGCGCGCCTGCACGGTCGCCGGCTGGTCGTCGGCGCGTTGCGTCAGCGTCGCGCCGCAGCGGTCGCATACGCCCGCGACGCGCGGCGGGCTCGTCAGCTGGTGATAGATCGCGCCGCAACTCGGGCAGCCCCAGCGGCCCGTAAGCCGCGCGACGAGCAGCGCCTCCGGCACCTGGATGTAGAGCACCGCGTCGATGGCGCGACCGAGCTCGGCGAGCGCGCGGTCCAACGCCTCGGCCTGCGGGAGCGTGCGCGGGAAGCCGTCGAGCATGATGCCCGCGGCCGCGTCGCGTCGGCGGATGCGCTCCAGCAGCATCGCGATCGTCAGCTCGTCCGGCACCAGCTCGCCCGCCGACATGTACCGCTGCGCGCGCAAGCCGAGCTCCGTGCCCTCGGCCGCCGCCTGGCGGAACATGTCGCCCGTCGAGATGTGCAGCAGGCCCAGGCGCTCGGCGAGCAGCGCCGCCTGCGTCCCCTTCCCCGCGCCCGGCAACCCGAGCAGGATCAGCTGCATCAGGAGATGAACCCTTCGTAGTTGCGCATCAGCATCTGCGCCTCGAGCTGGCGCATGGTGTCGAGCACCACCCCGACAACGATGAGCAAGCCAGCGGCGCTGATCTGCAGCGACTGCACGTCGAACATCCGCGTGGTCACGAACGGCACGATCGCGATGATGCCGAGGAAGAACGCACCGCCCGCGGTGATGCGAATCAGCACGCGCGTCAGGTATTCCTGCGTCGGACGCCCCGGCCGCATGCCGGGGATGAACCCGCCCTGCCGCTGCAGGTTCTCGGCCAGGTTCTGCTGCTGGAACACCACCACCGTGTAGAAGTACGTGAAGATGAACACGAGCAGGAACACCGAGAGCCAGTAGACCGGCTCCGTCGGCGACAGCGTCCGCTGCAGGAAGTCCGCGATGTTGGCGATCCAGCCGACGTCCACCGTGCGCGCCACGAACTGGAAGAACGCCGGCGGGAAGATCATGATCGAGAAGGCGAAGATCAGCGGGATCATACCCGCCGAGTTGACGCGCAGCGGGATGTGCGTCTGCCCCTGCTGCCGGTACATGCGCCCCCCGCGGAACGTCGAGCGCGCGTACTGCACGGGGATGCGCCGCTGCGCCTCCTGCACCAGCACGATCACGTACACGATCGCCACCGTCACCAGCCCGAGGAACACCAGCCGCCCGAACCCGAGGCCCCCGCCCCCGATCACGCCGCCGAGCAGCTCCGGCATCCCCGCGACGATGCCGCCGAAGATGATCAGCGAGATGCCGTTGCCGATGCCCTTCTCCGTGAGAAGCTCGCCCAGCCAAACGAGGAACATCGTGCCGGCGACCATCGAGAACAGCGACGCAACCGTCGGCAGCGCGGTGTCGGCGCCGAAGCCCACGCCGGTGACGCCACCGAGCTGCTGGATCAGCAGCAGCTGCGCGTAGCCCTGCAACGCCGCGAACGGCACGGTCAGCCAGTGCGTGTAGATCTGCAGCCGCTGGCGCCCGGACTCGCCTTCCTTCTGCAGCGCGGCGACCCTCGGCACCAGCCCGCCCGCGAGCTGCATGATGATCGACGCCGTGATGTACGGGTATACGCCGAGCGCCGCGACCGAGAGGTTGCGCAGCGCGCCGCCCGAGAAGACGTTCAGGAAGCCGAGGATCGCGTTATTGTCGAACGTCTCGCGCAGCTGCTCGACATCGACGCCTGGCACCGGGATGTGCGCGACCGCGCGGAACACGAGCAAGAGCGCGAGCGTAAACAGCACCTTCTGGCGCACTTCGGTCTGCTGGAAGGCGTCGATGCCCGCCTGCAGCAGACGCGGCCGCGCGGTCTGCGTCGCCATGCCCGCTACGCCCCCTGCGCCGTCCCGCGGCGGTGGATGCGGTCACGCACGCGGCGTTCCGCCGGCGCCTGCTCGTCGAAGCTGCCGCCCGCCGCGCTGATCGCGTCCTTCGCCGCCTGCGACAGCCGCGGCGCCACCACCGTCAGCGCGTGCCCCAGCTGGCCCTGCGCGAGCACTTTAAACGGCGCCGCCGCGTCGTCGATGAGCCCGGCTGCCGCCAGCGCGTCCGCGTCGACGCGGCTCCCTGCCTCGAAGCGGCGGGCGAGGTCACGCAGGTTCACCGCCTGGTACTCGACGCGCAGCGGGTTGCGGAACCCGCGCTTATGACCGAGCCGGCGCACGATCGACATCTGGCCGCCCTCGAACTGCGCGCGCACCGCGCCGCGCGCCTTCTGGCCCTTGCGCCCGCGTCCTGCGTACGTGCCTTGGCCCGAGGCCTGCCCGCGCCCCACGCGCTTGCGCGCCTGCTTCGCACCCTTCGGCGGCCGCAGCGTGTGCTGGTCCACTACAGCAACTCCTCCACCGTCACGAGGTGCGCGACCTTGTGCGCCATGCCGCGGATGCTACGTGAGTCCTCGTGCTCCACCGTGTCGTGCAGCCGCCGCAGCCCCAGCGCGCGGATCGTCGCCTTCTGGTCGGCCGCGTAGCCGATGCCGGACTTCGTCCACGTGATGCGCACGCGCGCCATCACGACGCCGCCTGCACCAGCGCGCGACGCGCGCTCACCACGTCGCCCGGCTGCCGCAGCAGCTTCAAGCCCTCGAACGTCGCGCGCACCGTGTTCACCGGGTTGTTCGAGCCCAACGACTTCGTGAGCACGTCCTTGACGCCCGCAGCCTCCATCACGGCGCGCACCCCGCCGCCCGCGATCAGCCCGGTGCCCGCAGACGCCGGCCGCATCACGATCCGCGACGCCTTGAAGTTCGACACGATGTCGTGCGCGATCGTGCTCTCGCGCATCGGCACCTGGATCATCGAGCGTCGCGCGATCACGCCGCCCTTGCGGATCGCCTCCGGCACCTCGTTCGCCCGCCCCATGCCGAAGCCGACCTTTCCGGCGCCGTCACCGACGACGACGATCGCCGTGAACGAAAAGCGCCGGCCGCCTTTGACGACCTTCGCCACGCGGTTGATGAACACGACCTTCTCGATGAACTCCGGCGACTCGTCCTCGTCGCGCCGACGCTCGCGCCGCGGGCCGCGGTCGCTGCGCTCGCCGCCCCGTCGCTGCACCATCAGAACACCAGCCCTTCCTCGCGCGCCGCGTCCGCCAGCGCGCGCACGCGGCCGGCATACGCGAAGCCCCCACGGTCGAACACGACCGCCTCGAACCCCGCCGCCCGCCCGCGCTGCGCCACCAGCGTGCCGACCTGCTTCGCGCGATCCGTCTTCGTGCCGCCCGCCTCGCGCGTCGCCGCTTCCATGTCCGACGCCTGCGCCAGCGTGCGTCCCTCGCGATCGTCGATGAGCTGCGCGTAGATGTGCTTCGCCGAGCGAAACACCGCGAGCCGCGGCCGCTCGGGGGTGCCTTGCACGCGCTTGCGCAGCCGCTCGTGGCGGCGGATACGCGCCGCGCGCGCGGTGTCCTGTTGCGCCATCGCCCTGCTCCTAGCGCCCGGTCTTGCCCGCCTTGCGGCGGACCACCTCGCCGGCGTAGCGGATGCCCTTGCCGCGGTACGGCTCCGGTGGCCGCACCTTGCGCACCAGCGCCGCCTGCTGCCCCACCACCTGCTTGTCGATGCCCACCACGTGCAGGCGCGTCGGCGATTCGAGCTCGAAGCCCGCACCGTCCATCGGCTCCATCATCACGGGGTGCGAGTAACCCACCGTCAGGACCAGCTGCTGCCCGCGCAGCTC
Organism: Chloroflexota bacterium; assembly: GCA_016875695.1. Lineage (GTDB taxonomy): Bacteria > Chloroflexota > Dehalococcoidia > UBA2979 > UBA2979 > SHYP01. The sequence goes on from VGPB01000007.1 coordinate 16,296, forward strand.
CGCGCGGTAGCCCGTGCCCTGGATCTCGAGCGACTTGCGGAAGCCGTCCGAAACGCCGCGCACCATGTTCGCGAGCAGCGCGCGCGTGAGCCCGTGCAGCATGCGGTGCGTCGGCGCGTTCGAGGGCCGCGTGACCACGATGCGCCCCTCGTCCAGCGTCGCGCCGATCGCCGAGTGCATCGTGTGCGCAAGCTCGCCGCGCGACCCGCGAACGCGCACGTCCTGCCCGTCGATCGCAACGTCGACGCCGGTGGGAACGGGGATCGGGAGCCTGCCGATGCGCGACACGTTCTTGCTCCTACCACACGTAACAGAGCACTTCGCCGCCGATGCGCTGACGCCAGGCCTCCTGGCCCGACATCACGCCCTGCGACGTGCTCATGATCGCGATGCCGAGCCCGCCGTACACGCGCGGGATCTCGCCCTTGTCAACGTACACGCGCAGCCCCGGCCGCGACACGCGGCGAATCCCGGCGAGCATCGCGCGGCGATCCGGGCGGTAGTTCAGCCGCAGCCGCAGGTAACGCCGCGCACCCTCGCTCTCCTCCGTGTAGCCGGAGATATAGCCTTCCCGCTGCAGCACGTCCGCCACCGCCGCCTTCACCTTGGAGGCGGGGATACGCACATGCTCGTGCCGCGCGCCCACCGCGTTGCGGATGCGCGTGCACATGTCCGCTAACGGATCCGACATCGTCATCTGTGCGTCCGCCTGCCTTCCCGAGGCTGTCGCCGCGCGCGTGCGCCGATCACCACGAGGACTTCTTCACGCCGGGCAGCTTGCCCTGGTTCGCCAGCGTGCGAAAGCAGATGCGGCACATACCGAACTGCCGCATGTACCCGCGCGGACGCCCGCACGGCCGCTTCGCCCATACCACCTGGCAGCGATTCACGCTGCGCACGGCGAACTTCGCCGGCTGCCGCGACTTCACGATGTTAGACATCTTCGCCATCGCGCTCGCTCCGCTAGCTCTTCACGAACGGCATACCGAGCAGCTCCAGCAGGCGCTTGCCCTGCTCGTCGTTCGGTGCCGACGTGATGATGTTGACCTGCATACCGCGCACCCGCTCAACGGAGTCGAACGAGATCTCCGGGAAGATCAGCTGTTCGGTGAGCCCGAGCGCGTAGTTGCCGCGCCCGTCGAACGCGTTCGCCGGTACGCCGCGGAAGTCCCGCACGCGCGGCAGCGCCGTGTTGACGAGCCGGTAGTAGAACTCCCACATGCGGTTCCCACGCAGCGTGAGCGACACGCCGATCGGGTTGCCCTCCCGCAGCTTGAAGTTCGAAATCGCCTTCTTCGCGCGGTTCACGATCGGCCGCTGCCCCGTGATCGTCGCGAGGTCCGCCGTCGCCGACTCCACCGCGCGGCCGTTGGTGAGCGCCTCGCCGAGGCCGATGTTGACGCTGATCTTCACCAGCGACGGCACCTGCATCGGGTTGCGCAGCCCGAACTCGCTCGTCAACACGGGCAGAACTTCGTCGCGATAGCGGCGCTTTAGGGCGGGCATGCTGTCGGTGCTCGTCATCGTCATCAATCGACCGATTCGTTGCAGCGCTTGCAGAAGCGGATCTTCCGGCCGGCCTCCAGGATGCGGAAGCCGACGCGCACGGCCTGCGTGCACGCCGGGCACACGACGCGCACATTCGACACGTGCAGCGGCGCCTCCACCTCCACGATCGCCGAGGCCTCCGGCGCCGTCCGCTGGCGGCGGTGCCGCTTCACGATGTTCGCTCCGGACACCACCAGCCGCTGCTCCTTCGGCAGCACGCGACGCACCTCGCCGCGCTTGCCGCTGTCCTTGCCCGTCATGATCTCGACGGTGTCGTTGCGCCGCACCTTGGCCGCCACTAGAGCACCTCCGGGGCGAGCGACACGATGCGCATGAACTCGCGGTCGCGTAGCTCCCGCGCCACCGGGCCGAAGATGCGCGAGCCGCGCGGGTTGCCCGCCTTGTCTGCGAGCAGCACCGCCGCGTTCTCGTCGAACTTGATCGCGGAACCGTCGGCGCGCTGATACGGATGCGCGACACGCACCACTACCGCGCGCACCACGTCGCCCTTCTTGACGCTGCTGTTCGGCTGCGCCTCCTTGACCGAGGCGATGATCGTGTCGCCGACGCCCGCGTAGCGCCGCCGCGACCCGCCCAGCACGCGGATGCACAGCAACTCGCGCGCGCCGGTGTTGTCCGCCACCTTGAGCCGGCTCTGCTGCTGGATCATGGCGTTGCCTCTGCATCCGGCGCCGGCGCCGCATCCGGCGCAGCCGCGGGCTGCGCCTCAGCGCTGGCCGCCGCTTCCTCCTGCGCGCGGGCCGCCGCGCGCTGCACGTCGCTCACCAGCGCCGCGTCGATCGCCGTTGGCGCCACCTGCGCCACCGCGCGCTCCTGCAGCACCTCGACGAGCCGCCAGTGCTTTGTCTTGCTGATCGGCCGGCACTCCTCGATGCGCACCGTGTCACCAAGCGTCGCCCGGTTCTCCGGGTCGTGCACCGGGTAGCGCTTTGTGTGCCGAATCACCTTGTGGTACAGCCGGTGCTGCGACGCGCGTTCGATGGACACGATGATCGTCTGGTCGCCCTTGTCGGACACCACCGTGCCGATGCGCGCCTTCCGGTTGACAGCGCGGTGGTCCGCGGCGGGTTCGCCTGCTTGCGTCATCGGCCTACATTCCCCCCGCCGCCGCGCGCTCCGCGAGCAGCGTCTTCAAGCGCGCGATCTGCTTCTTCGTCTTGCGCACCTGCGACACGTCAGCCAGTTGCCGCGTCGCCGCCTGGAAGCGCAGCCTGAACAGCGACTCGTGCGCCGCCTCCAAGTCGGCGCGCAGCTGCGCGTCGTCACGCTCGCGGAGCTCGTTCGCCAGCTTGCGCGGCATCAGAGCGTCTCCTCGCGCCCGATCACCTTCGTGTCGACGGGCAGCTTGTGATGCGCACGCCGGAACGCCTCGCGCACGGCCACCTCCGACACGCCGGCCACCTCGAACATCACGCGCCCGCGCTTCACGACCGCGACCCAGTGGTCGGGCGGACCCTTGCCCTTGCCCATGCGCGTCTCCACCGGCTTCTTCGTCACCGGCTTGTCCGGAAACACCCGGATCCACACCTTGCCGCCACGCCGCAGTGACCCCGTGATCGCGCGTCGAGCCGCCTCGATCTGCCGTGCGTCCACCCACGCTGTCGTCTGTGCCTGCAGCCCCCACTCGCCGAACGCGACGTAGTTGCCGCTCATCGCCGCGCCCGCACGGCGGCCGCGGTGCTGCTTACGATACTTGACGCGCCGCGGCATGAGCATGGCGCTACTCTCCCGCGTCCACGCCCGCCAGCGCCAGCGGCGACTGCCGCGGGTCGATGTCGCCCTTGTAGATCCAGCACTTCACGCCGATCTTGCCGAACGTCGTGTTCGCCTCCGAGATGCCGAAGTCGATGTCCGCACGCAGCGTGTGCAACGGCACCCGTCCCTGCATCTCCATCTCCGAACGCGACATCTCCGCGCCGCCGAGCCGCCCCGAGATGCGGACGCGGCAGCCGAGCGCGCCACGCTGCATAGTCCGCTGCACGGACTGCTTCATCGCGCGCCGGAACGCCACGCGTCGCTCCAGCTGCTCCGCCACCGAGCGCGCGACGAGCGCCGCGTCCAGCTCCGGCACGCGAATCTCCTCGATGTTCAGCCGCACGCGCCGTTCCGTCGCGCGCTCGACCGCGCCGCGCAGCTGCTCGACGTTCTGCCCGCCGCGCCCGATCACGATGCCCGGCTTCGCCGTGCGCACCGTCAATCCGAGCTGGTTCGCGTTGCGCTCGATGAGGATCGCGGAGATGCCAGCGTCCGGCAGCAGCCGCATCACCAGGCCGCGCAGGCGCATGTCCTCCTGCACAAGCTTTGCGTAGTCGCGCTCGCTGAACCACTTCGACTGCCAGTCACGCGTGATGCCGAGGCGGAACCCGTAGGGGTGTACTTTCCGTCCCATCTAGTACCCCTCGTTCCCCTCGACCACGATCTCGATGTGCGACGAGCGCTTAAGGATCGGACTCGCACGCCCGCGCGAGCGCGGCTTGTAGCGCTTGAGCGTGCGCGCGTCCCCCGCAACCGCGCGTTTCACCAGCAGCCGGTCCGGGTTCAGGTTGTAGTTGTTCTCCGCGTTCGCCGCCGCCGACTTCACCGTCTTCCACACGATGCGCGCGCTCGGCTGCGGCAGGTACTCCAGCAGCGACAGCGCGTCGCCGACGGGCAGTCCTACGATGCGCTCTAGCACCAGTCGCACCTTCGAAGGCGACACCGGCTGGTTCGCGGCCAGCGCGCGCACTTCCACTAGCGTGCCCTCGAGGTCGTCTCGCTGCGCCCGCGGTGCCCGCGAAACGTGCGCGTGAACGCGAACTCACCCAGCTTGTGCCCCACTGTGTTCTCCGTGCAGAAGACCGGCACGTGCCGCCGCCCGTCGTGCACCGCGATCGTCAGGCCGACGAACTCCGGCATGATCGTCGAGTCGCGCGACCACGTCTTGATCGCGGCCTTCGTGCCGGAACGCTGCAGCGCCTCGACGCGCTGCAACAGGCGCGGCTCCACGTACGGACCCTTCTTCGTCGATCGCGACATCGCCCCCTACCTTCGCCCGTTGCCGCGGCGCCGCTGGATCGAGCGGTCCGTGCGCTTGTTGTTGCGCGTGCGGTAGCCCAGCGCAGGCTTGCCCCACGGCGTCTTCGGCCCGGGCATGCCCACCGAGGCTTTGCCCTCGCCGCCGCCGTGCGGGTGGTCAACCGGGTTCATCGCCGACCCGCGCACCTGCGGCCGCCGCCCGCGGTGCCGCATGCGGCCCGCCTTGCCGAGCTTCAGCAGTGCGTGCTCCGCGTTGCCGACGGTGCCCACGGTTGCCAGGCACTGCTCCGACACGTAGCGCATCTCGCCGGACGGCAGCCGCAGTAGCGCGCGACCGTTGTCTTTCGCCATCAGCTGCACGCCCGCGCCTGCCGCACGCGCCAGCTGCGCACCGCGCCCCGGCTGCAGCTCCACGTTGTGCACCGTCGTCCCGGGCGGCAGCGCGGACAACGGCAGCGTGTTGCCCGCCGTGACCGGCACGCCCTTGCCCGAGACGATGTGCTGCCCGACCGCGACGCCGTTCGGCGCCACGATGTAGCGCTTCTCACCGTCCGCGTAGTGCACCAGCGCGATGCGCGCGCTGCGCCCCGGGTCGTACTCTATGCCCGCGATGCGGCCCCGCACGCCGGCCTTGTCGCGCCGGAAGTCGATGATGCGGATCTTGCGCTTCGCGCCGCCGCCGCGATGGCGCACCGTGATCACGCCACGGTTGTTGCGCCCGGAACGCTGCTTCTTCGTCGCGAGCAGCGACTTCTCGGGCGTGTCTTTCGTGATCTCCGTAAACGCGAAACCCGTCGCCCCACGGCGTCCGGGCGAAGTCGGGCGGAAGCTGCGCACCGGCATCGCTACACCCCCTCGAAGACCTGGATCTGCTCGCCCGCCTGCAGCGTGACGATCGCCTTTTTCCAGGACGCCTGCCGGCCCGTCGTCTTGCCCATGCGCTTCTGCTTGCCACGCACCTTCAGCGTGTTCACCGTCTGCACGTGCACATCCGGGAACGCGAACTCCACCGCAGCCGCGATCTGCGGCTTCGTCGCCTTGATCGCCACTTCAAAGACGTACTTGCTCTGCGCCGAGAGCATCGTGCTCTTCTCGGTGACGATCGGGCGACGCAGCACCTCGTACGCGTGGATCGCTTTCGGCATCGTTACGCTCCCGGCACCACCGCGCGACGCACCGTCGCGCGCTCGCCGCCCCATAGCGCCTCGATGCGCCGCACCGCGTCCACGGTCAGCAGCAACGTGTGATGCGCCAGCAGGTCGCCCACGTTCAGCGTGTCGGCCGGCAGCACGCGCGCGCCATCGAGGTTGCGCGCGGACAGGTGCGCGTTGCGATCCGCCGCCCCCGTCACGATCAGCGCCGAGCGCTGCACGCCCAGCGCCGCCAGCATCCCGCGCACCGCCTTCGCCGACGGCGCCGCGAGCCCCAGCTCGTTCACGATGACCAGCCGTTGATCCTGCGCGCGCGACGAAAGCACCGAGCGGATCGCGAGACGCCGCATGCGCTTCGGCAGCCGCTGCACGTACGAGCGCGGTGTCGGTCCAAACACCACGCCGCCGCCGCGACGCAGCGGCGAGCGGACCGAGCCCATGCGCGCGCGCCCCAAGCCCTTCTGGCGGCTCGTCTTGCGCGTCGACCCGCGCACCTCACCGCGCGTCTTCGTGTGCGCCGAGCCGGCGCGCCGCGCTGCGAGCTGCGCCACGAGCGCCTGGTGCACCACCGCCGCGTTCGGCTCCACGCCGAACACCGCGTCGTCCACCTCGATAGCCTCGAGCGTCGCGCCCGCTGTCGTACGCACGTCGAGCTTCATTCGCGCGCCTCGCCGTCGTTCGCGTCGTCCGCCGCGATGTCGTCGGCGCTTGCGTCGTCCGCCATCTCTTCCGCGAGCTCGTCCTCCGCCGCCACCGGTGCGGCGGCGTGCAGTTCGAGCTCGGCCGGCGCGACCAGCGTCGGCGGCGTGTACTGCTTCAGCGGCGCGCGACGTCCGGGCATCACGGTCACGACTGCCGTGTTCGGGCCGGGCACCGAGCCCTCCACGAACAGCAGGTTGCGTGCCGGGTCGGACAGCACCACGAGCACGTTCATCACCGTCGTCGTGCGCGCGCCCATGTGCCCTGCCATGTGCTGCCCGCGCCACACCTTGCCGGGCGTCGTGCCCGCGCCGACCGAGCCGGGCGCGCGATGGCGGTCCGACTGCCCATGCGTCTTCGGCCCCCCGCGGAAGTTCCAGCGCTTCACGCCGCCCGCGAAGCCCCGCCCCTTCGACACGCCCGTCACGTTCACGTATGCGCCGGCGCTGAACGTGTCGACGGTCACGACCTCGCCGACCTCCGCCGCATCGCCGTTCGCCGGGAACTCGCGCAGCACGCCGAGCGGCGCGTCGATGCGCGCGCGTCGCAGGTGGCCGCGCTGCGCGCGCGTCAGCCGCTTGCGACCCGCCTCGAAGCCCAGCTGCACGGCGGCGTACCCGTCGCGCTCCGGCGTGCGCAGCTGCGTCACGCGATTCGGGCCGAGCTCGATCACCGTGACCGCGCGCGCGCGCCCCGCGCCGTCGTACAGGCGCATCATGCCAAGCTTGCGACCGATCATCCCAGTAACCACGACGCCCCTATGGTCCCGCCTGCTACAGCTTGATCTCGATGTCCACGCCGGACGGCAGCTGCAGCCGCATGAGCGTGTCCACCGTGCGCGACGTTGGCTCGAAGATGTCGATCAGCCGCTTGTGCGTGCGCGTCTCGAACTGATCGCGCGAGTCTTTGTCGATGAACGGCGAGCGGATCACCGTGTACTTGCGGATGCGCGTCGGCAGCGGCACCGGCCCCGCGACGGCTGCGCCGGTGCGCTCGGCCGCCTCGACGATCTGCGCCGCCGAGCGGTCCAGCACGCGGTGGTCGTACGCCTTCAGCCGAATGCGAATGCGTTGCTTCGGCACAGTTCCCGCCTGCCTTCCCGCGCTCAGGCGGTTGCTACTCGACCACCCCGGTGACCACGCCCGCGCCCACCGTACGGCCACCCTCGCGAATCGCGAAGCGCAGCCCTTCCTCCACCGC
>VGPB01000008.1 GCA_016875695.1 Chloroflexota bacterium
TGGGCTGGCCTGGGCCCGCCCGTACGCGGCGGCCCGTACGCGCGAGGCGCGCGCGCGATGCGCCCCTTCCCCGATCGGTGCTGGTGCACGCAACGCGATGACCGGCGCAGGAAGCACGCGCCAAGGCGGTGCGGTCGCGCTGCTGGACGCGCGCCGCGGCATGCCTCGCGTGCAGGTGGGCGGCGTGCTGGACGGCCTGGCGTTCGCTCCCGGCGGGCGCTGGCCCTACGCGTCCGCCTTGCACGGCGGGCTCGCGGTGATCGATGTCGCGAACGCACGCGTGCACGCGGTGCTCGACGTGCCGGGCGGCGGCGCGTTGCTGGTGCTCGCCACCCCCGCGGTGCCGCAGGTCGCTGTGCAACAATAGCGCGACTGACCGCCGCCCGAGAGGTCCTCGCCGTGGTGCGCATCGAGGAGCCCTGCGACTATGGCGGGCGCTTCTGGCGCGCGGGCTGCGGCTGCCAGGCCGTCGCTGAGTGCGTCTACTGCGGGCATCCGTTCTGCGAGGCGCACGGCGATTGCGGCCTCGCGCCGGACTTCACGGCCGCGTGCCACCGCCGCGCGTGCCGGGCGAAGGTCGCGGATCTCGCGGCGCACCTCGCGTGGCGGCAGCGGCAGCAGGTCGCGAACAACGTGAGCCAGTGCGCAGCAGAGGGCTGCGGCGAGCGCCGGCAGCACGCGTGCTCGCGCTGCCGGCTGCTCTTCTGCGCGGCGCATGTGCACGAGCGCACGGTGCTGAATCGGCTGACGACGCCGGCTCGTCGCGAGCTTGCGCTCGTGTGCGAGCACTGCCACGAGCGGAGCAAGCTCTGGGACAGGCGCTAGCGCGCGGCGGCGACCTCCGCGTGCGCGAACAGCGCGCCGAAGATCTCCGGACGGCGGTCGCGGATCGGGTCGGTGCCCGGGGCCATCTCGTGCCACCGCGCGAGCGCGCGGTTCGTGTCGGCGGATGCAGCCATTGCCACGCCGCTGAGCGTGTCCATGAGCACCGCGCCGGTCGGGTCGACGACGCACGCGCCGCCCAGCTCAGAGGTGTCACCCGCCGCGACGAAGTACGCGCGGTTCTCGTTCGCGCGCGCGCGCGCCAGTGTGCGCAGCGGCGCGCGAACGTCGCCCGCGTTCCACGCGACGAGCTCGGCGCCGCGCAGCTTGAGGCCGCGCGCGAGCTCCGGCACGAGGCCTTCGACGCCGAGCAGCAGACCGAGGTGGCCCACCGCCGTCTCCAGCACCGGCGGCGCGACGCTGCCCTCGGCAAAGCCTACCTCACGCTCGCGCTCGCTGAGATGCGACTGGCGGTGCAGCGCCACCACCTCGCCGCGATTGATGACGTAGGCCGTCTTGTACGTGCGCTGCAGCTCGCGCTCGGCGAGCACGACCGTGAGCATCACTTCCGCCTCGCCGGAGAGCGCGATCAGCAGCGGCAGCAGCTCGCGCTGGCTTACGGCGCGTGCGTCGGCGCCTGCTAGGTCTGGCAGTACGACGAGCGACACCGCCTGCGCGGCGAGCGTGCGCACCTGCGTGCGCACGCGCTCCATCAGCTCGATCGCCGAGGGCGACGGGGCGAGTGCGAGCGCGGCGACGCGTGCCGCCGACGTCTGCACTGCGATCGGCGCACGCGCGAGCTGCGTCGCGCGTGCGCGCTCGGCCGGCAGCGCCGCGTCGGCGTACAGCTCCGGGCGGCGCGTGATCGGCGCGCCGGCCGCGCGATCGAGGTCGATCGTGCAGGTCACGACCCCTGCCGCGTCGCTGGGCGCCTGGGCGACCCACTGGCCGTCCGGGTCGACGACGCCCGAGCGGCCCGCGTAGACGATCGACCCCGCCTCGACGCCGACCTTGCCGGCCGCGACGATCCACACGCCGTTCTCGATGGCGCGCGCGGGCAGCAGGTACTCGACCTGCGGCGTGGAGAGCGCGGCCGCGCTGCGGCCGCTCGACACCCACGCGGTACAGTCGATGAGCAGCTCGGCGCCGCCGACGGCGAGCGTGCGCGGCACTTCCGGCAGCCGCGCGTCGGCGCACACGAACAGGCCGGCGCGCGCGCCAGCCACTTCGACGACAGGGAAGCGATCACCCGGCGCGAACCAGCGCGTGTCGAAGTGCCAGAGGAAGCGTTTGGCGCTGCGCGCGAGGAGCGTGCCGTCCTCGCCAAAGAGCAGCGCGACGTTCTCCAAGCGGTCGTTGGTGGCGGTGACCGGGCCGCCGTGCTGCACGACGCCGGCGGCGATGGCGAGGCCGTGGCGGCGCGCGCGCTCGGCGAGCGCCTCCTCCACCTCGCCGTCTTGCAGCACGCCGGCCGCTTCGTAGGCGGTGCGCGAGTGCAGGAAGTACGCGGGGTAGCTCGCCTCGGGCAGCACCAGCAGGTCGGGATGCGGCTGGAGCGCGGCGGCCTCGTCGATGCGCCGCAGCAGGGCCGCCCACGCCTGCCGGTGGTCTGCGAGGTCGTAGGCGCGGAGCTGGAGCAGCGCGACGTGCAGCGAGCGTGTCATCGTGCAGCTTCCACGGGGTTCGTGAGCTCGCCGAGGCCGGCGATCGACACCGACACGCGGTCGCCCGGGGCGAGCTGCGACGTGGCGCCGGGCGTCCCCGTGAACACGAGGTCGCCGGGTTCGAGCGTCATCGCGCTCGAGATGAACGCGATGCATGCGCGCACCGAGTGGATCAGCTGCGCGGTGCTCGCCTCCTGCACGAGCGCGCCGTTGAGCGTCACGCGCAGGTCGATGCGCTCCGGATTGAGGGCGGTCTCGATCCACGGGCCGACGGCCGTGAACGTGTCAGCGGACTTCGCGCGCCACCACTGCATGTCGTTGCGCTGCCAGTCGCGCGCGGAGACGTCGTTACCGCAGGTGTAGCCGAGCACGCATGCGTCGACGTCGGTCTCGCGCAGGTTGCGCGCGCGGCGTCCAATCACTGCGACGACCTCGCCCTCCTCGTCCACGCGCCCCGCGTCCTGCGGCAGCACGATGGCGTCGCCCGGCCCGATCAGCGACGTCGACGCCTTCAGGAACGGCTCGGGGCGGACCGGCGCGGGGCGGTCGCCGACGTGGCTGTGGTAGTTGAGTCCGATCGCGACGATCTTGCCCGGTCGCACCGGCGCAAGCAGCTGCACCTGCGACAGCCGGTACACCTCGCCGCTCTCCTCGAGGCGCCCGAAGGGTCCGCCGCGCACGAGGTGCGCGCGGCGCGCGCGCACGATGGCGGTGCTCACGCGGCCGTCCACGCGCACGCGAGCGATGCGCATCGCTACTCCATTCCTGCGCTCCGAGCGCGCAGTGTACGGCAGCGCCGCCCACGACGTTGCGCGCGGCGCGCGACGTTCTGTGCCGGCTTATGACAAGGCGTAGCGTGGGCGCTATCCGCACACCGAACGGGCCGCTCATCCGCGAGGCGCCGAGGGCACCCCGCTCGCGCGAGCAACTTCGGGGCACGCGCTGGCTAGCGCGCCACGTCGGGTGGCCGGATCGAACGCGGTCATGCGCGCTCCGTTGTGGCGCCCGGACCCGCGCGGCCGCCCCTTCAGGCGTACCGTCCAAGGGTTGTGCGGCTCGTGTACATTCTGCGCGCCACGGGCATCACGGACGCAATCTCGCCCGGGTGGGCACGTGCCCTGCAAGAGTCGAAGGAGGGGAACGAGATGACGTCACCATCCGCGAACAGGTACGGCGGGAACGTCCAGGCGCCGATCGAGAAGGTGCCGCTGCCCGGCTGGCCGCACCAGGAGTTGCTGTACGAGACCATCGACAACGGCCGCATTGCGCTCATGACCATGAATCGCCCGGAGCGCATGAACTCGTCCGACCCGGAGATGGGCAACCGCTGGTACGACGCGTGGACGCGCTTCGCCGCGGACGACGAGCAGTGGGTAGCGATCGTGACGGGCGCCGGCACGCGCGCGTTCTCCGCCGGCCAGGACCTGAAGATCCGCGCCGAGCTGGAGCAGCAGGGCGGCGACGCGCCGTACCAGCGCCGCGCACCGAGCGTCACGCCGATCGGCGAGAAGCTGGGTTGCTGGAAGCCGACGATCGCGGCAATCAACGGCTTCGCGATCGCAGGCGGCTGGGCGACCGCGCAGATGTGCACCTTCCGCATCGCGGACGAGCACGCGGAAATGAACATCGCGGAGGCGCGCTGGAACCAGGCGGCGGGCTTCGTCGCATACCTGCCGCGGCTGATGCACTCGGGGCACGCGCTCGAGGTGTGCATCATGGGTGACCGCCGCATCTCGGCGCAGCGCGCGTACGAGATGGGCTTCGTGAACAAGGTCGTGCCCACCGGCCAGTGCGTCGAGGAGGCGGTCGACTGGGCGCGCACGATCTGCCGCATGGCCCCGCGCACGGTGCGCAACTTCAACCAGATGGTCAACCAGTGTTTCAGCATGACCGTCCCGGAGGCGCAAGCGTTTGCGCAGGCGCTCGAGTTCAACCTGCGCGGCATGGAGGACTCGGTCGAAGGCCCCACGGCGTTCGCCGAGAAGCGCCCGGCGGTGTTCCGCAACCGCTAGCCACCAGGCCCACGCATGCGGGCGGCGCCGACCGCGGGCCGCCCGCGTGCGTCAGCGCGCGGCGGCGAGCGCCCGCGCGCGCGCCAGCAGCTCCGGCGCGGCGACGCCCTCGCACCACACGGCGAATGCCGGGGCGAGCCCGCGCCAGCGCAGCACCGCGACGTCCTCGAACAGCGGGATGTCCGCGCGCAGCGTCGCGAGGTCGCGGAAGAGCAGCGCCTCGTCCCAGTCTTCGCGCAGCGTGTGCGCAAGCGCCGGGCCCTGCGCGAGCCGCAGCCCCACTCGCGCGCCTCGCGGCGTTCCGCGCGGGCCAGGTGGATTACGCGTACGCGGTAGTGGCCACGTTCTCCGATCTCGCCAACCTCAAGCGCACGAGCCCGGACATCCAGATCAACCTGACGCCGACGGTCGCCTCGCTGGCGCTGGCGTTCAACAACAAACTCGCGAAGTTCCAGGACGTGCGCGTGCGCCGAGCCGTCTCGTTGGCCATCGATCGCGAGACGATGCTGCAGCTGATCTACGAGGGCTACGGGAAGAAGGGCAACACCATCCCGTGGACCTTCCTGTTCGACAAGGAGCCAACGGCGGAGTCCGGTGTGTTCGGGAAATGGGTGCGCCGCGACGTCGCTGAGGCGAAGGCGATGCTCGCCGCAGCCGGCGCCGAGAAGCTCGTGCTGAACAACATCTTCTACGCCTACGACGTCAACTACGAGAAGATCCCGGAAGTGATCATCCCCATGCTGCGCGAGGCTGGGATCACGGTCGCCGGCGGCAAGGTGGACTACACCGAGTTCAACTCGCAGTGGACCGGCGCCAAGCTGCCGGAGTTCACCACTGGGGGCTGGGCTACGCAGGGCTTTGACGCCGACAACTGGTTCCACGGTCAGGTGCATTCAAAGTCGCCGGGCAACCGCTGGCAGACCAACGACTCGGAGATCGACGCCTGGGCGGACGCCCAGCAGGTGGAACTGAACCCGGAGAAGCGTCGCGAGCTCTGGAAGAAGATCTGGGACAAGGACCTGGACCAGGCCTACCGCCCGCCGACAGTCGCCGGCATGGGCATCCAGGTGTACCAGCCGTGGTTCCGCGGAATCCGCTTTACCGGCACCTCGCCTGGTGACAACAGCTCGTACTACACTTGGGGCAATCAGGTCGCGTACGGTTGGCTCGACAAGTAGCGAGGCCGCATCGCGACTCGTCGCGCGGTCCTCGATTGCGGGTGTGCTAGAGTAGCCTCCCCCGAGGCAGGGGAACGGTGGGCTGCCGTCTGCGGATGGCAGTGATGAAAACGTCCGCTGATGCAGCCTCCGCCCACAGGCGCCACTGAGCCGCCTCCCGCGGCCGCCCAAGACGCAGCGCCGAGCGAGTGCCCGCCGTCGCGCCTCACGCGCACCTTCCAGGCGCTGCAGGACCCCAACTTCCGGCTGCTGTACGTCAGCAACATCCTGCAGTTCGGCTCGATGCAGATGCAGCTGGTGGTGCGCGGGTGGCTCGTGTTCCACCTCACGGGCTCGTTCGCGGCGCTCGGCGCAATGGCGCTCGCCACCGCGATCCCGCTGGTGCTGCTCTCACCGATCGGCGGCGTGGTCGCCGATCGCACGTCGAAGAAGACGGTGATCCAGCTCGGGCAGGGCTACAACGCAGTGAACGCGGCGGTGCTGGCCGTGCTCGTGGGCGGCTGGCTGGGCCTCGAGCTTGAATTCTGGCACCTGTTCCTGAGCGCGTTCCTGCAGGGCGCCGTGAACTCGATCATGCAGCCCGCGCGACAGTCGATGGTCTCGGACCTCGTTCCGCGCGAGCGGCTGACCAACGCGATCGGCATCAACGCCTCCGGCCAGACGCTGATGCAGCTCGTCGGCCCCGGCATCGCCGGCCTGATGATCGCCGCCGTGAGCCCGGCCACCGTGTTCGCGACGATGGCCGCGATGTACGCGCTGGCGATCACGTTCACGATGCGCCTGCCGTCGCGCCCACTGTACGCCTTCGCGCGCCCCCAGGGCGGCGCCGGGGGCGCGCACGGCGCGCGGCGCGGGCGCGGCGCAGGCGGCCTCAAGGACCTCGCCGACGGCATGCGCTACGTCACGCACGACCCCACGATCCGCACCGTGATCGCCGTCAACTTCCTTATCGTCATCGTCGTCATGCCGTACACGATGCTGCTGCCCGGGTTCGTCAAGGAAGTGCTGCAGCGTGGCGCGTTCGAGCAGGGCGTGCTGCAGAGCGTGCAGGGCATCGGCGCGCTCATCGGCGCGATGGGCGTCGCGTCGACGGGCTCACGCGGGCGCGGGCGGTTGTTCATCGGCTGCGGCGTGCTGCTCGGGGCCGGCATCGTTGCGTTCTCTGCATCGACGAACTACTGGGTGACGCTCCCGTTGATGGTGCTGATCGGGGCCGGCCAGGCAGGCCGCATGGCGTTCGGCCAGGTGCTGATCCAGGCCTATTCTGCGGAGGAGTATCGCGGACGCGTGATGTCCGTATGGTTTATGGAGTTCGGGCTCGTGCAGTTCGGTACGTTCATCGTGGGGTTCCTCGCCGAGTGGTTCGGGCCGCAGCTCGCCATCGGCGGGCTCGCCGCCACGCTCCTGGTCGGCATGGCGGCGGTGGCGCTGTTCGTGCCGACGATGCGCCAGCTCGAGTAGCGGGGGGGGGGGGGGGGGGGGGACGCGCTACGGCGCGCCCGCCACGATCGCCGCCGCGCGGCGTTCGATCTCCTCGGGCGCCACGCCCTCGACGCGCGTCATGAGCGATCAGTCATAGCCGAACGGGTCGCGCAGGCGCGCCTCGCGGTCGCCATAGAACTGCGTCTCGGGCGCGCTCAGCGCGGTGGCGCCATGTTCCAGCGCGCGAGCGAACGCGGCATCGACATCGTCGACGTACATCACGAAGGCGAACGTCGTGTCGCCGGCCTCGCCGGCCGCCCGGTAGCCGTTCGGCATGCCGGGCTCCGGCTCGTCGGCGAGCATCAGTGCGGCCACGCCGAGCTGCAGCTCGGCGTGGCCGCACTGTGCCGTCCGCTCCCGGCATGCGCATGCGCTCCGTCGCGTCGAACGCGCGCGTGTAGAATTCGATCGCCGCGGCGGCATCGCTCGGCGTGATGTGCGTCATCAGCTGCGCGTAGCCGTTCGGGATGAGCTGCACCGCCATCGCGCGCTCCTCTGCGCTTCGCGGACTCGGCTAGCCGACCATTAGCCACCGCCCGCCTCGGCGCGGCCCCCTTCCCCCGTGACCGATAATGTGCAGCGCGCCGAGGTCGGCGGCTGGTGCGGAGCTCCGGGAGGGACCGATGCCGAGAGTGCAGGTGAACGGGACCGAGCTGTACTATGAGGAGCGTGGCGCCGGACCGGTGCTGCTGTTCCACCACGGGCACACCGGCTCGCACGAGACGTGGGCGGGCGTTGTGCCGGCGTTTGCGGACCGCTACCGCTGCATCGCGATGGACGCGCGCGGCGCCGGCGACAGCGCGCGCCCCGACGGCGGCTACACAATCCCGCAGCTGGCCGCGGACGTCGTGGGCGTGCTCGATACGCTCGGTGTGGAGCGCTGTACGTTTATCGGCCACTCGCTCGGTGGCGGCGTCGGCATGTGGCTGGGGCTGGAGCACGCGGTGCGGCTCGACAGGCTCGTGCTCGTCGCGCCGATCGGCGCCGACGGCTACGCGGCAGACGCGGCGGCTGTCGAGCGCGCACGCGCGCTGCGCGCCTCCGGCGACCGCGAGCAGATGCTGCGCGAGCGCCGTGCGGGGTTCGCGCGCAGCGAGCGCTTCGACGAGGCGAGTGCGCGCGCCGCGATCGAGCGCTCGCTCTCGGCGTCGGAGGGGCACGTCGAGGGCTTCCGCGTGGCGATGAGCGAGCTGCGGCTGGGTGAGCGGCTGGCGGAGCTGGACGTGCCGACGCTGATGATTGCCGGCGCGGCGGACAGCCTGTGCGCGGCCAACGTGCAGGACGCGCTGCGCCTGGGGAACGGGACGCTGCACGTGTTCAGCCGCGCGGGTCACAGCCCGCAGCACGAGCAGCCGGACGAGTTCAACGCCGTGCTGAGCGACTTCTTGGCGCACGGCGTGGTGAACGCGGTGACGCTCGCTGAGCGGCAGCGCGAGGCACAGGCGGTCGCGGCGGGCTAGACCGCGTGGGGCGAGCGGCAGCACGGCGGGCGCGGAACCCGCGCAGCCACGGACGCCGTCGCGTGCAGGTCAGGGGGAGGGGTGACATGGACTGGAACGACACACCGGAGCAGGCCGCGTTCCGCGAGGAGGTGCGCCAGTACGTCCAGTCGGCGCTGCCGCAGTACTACAAGGATCAGATCGCGAACCGCCACACGCAGGAGAACCCGGAGGCGGGATGGCAGTTCGACATGATGCACGGCAGCGACAGCGCGAAGGCGGCCGCGCACCAGTGGATGGAAGCACTCAATGCCCGGGGCTGGAGCGCGCCGAGCTTCCCTGCGAGCTTCGGGGGCGCCGGGCTGTCCACGATCGAGCAGTTCATCCTCAAGCAGGAGCTCGCGAGGGTCGATGCGCCCGAGGTGGGCGGCGCGCACCTCATGCAGATCGGCCCGACGCTGCTCGTGCATGGGACCGAGGAGCAGAAGCAACGCTTCCTGCCGCCGACGCTTGCGGGCGAAATCCTGTGGGCACAGGGGTTCTCGGAGCCGGGCGCCGGCTCGGACCTCGCGTCGCTGCAGTGTCGCGCGGTGCGTGACGGTGACGAGTACGTGATCAACGGGCAGAAGCTGTGGACCTCGGCCGGGCACATGTCGAACTGGATCTTCGGGCTGTTCCGCACCGACCCGGACGCGCCGAAGCACCGCGGGATCACGTTCCTCATGCTGGACGCGCGCACGCCGGGCGTGAGCGTGCGGCCGATCATCAGCATGGGCTGGCACCACGCGACGAACGAGACGTTCTACGAGGACGTGCGCGTGCCGGCGAGCCAGGTCGTCGGCGAGGTCAACCGCGGCTGGTACGTCGGCATGACGCTGCTGGACTTCGAGCGCTCGGGCATCGCCGGGGCGGTGCAGCAGCAGCAGCTGCTGCACGACCTGGTGAGCAAAGCGCAGAGCGGCACAACGCCGAGCCGCGTCGGCCTGATGCGCGGCGAGATTGCGGAGCGCGCGATCGAGGTGGAAATGAACAGCAACCTCTCGCTGCGCATCGCCTCCATGCAGTCGCGCGGGCTGATCCCGAACTACGAGGCATCGATGGGCAAGGCGTACTCGTCCGAGCTCACGCAGCGCATCTCGCGGACCGGTACCAAGACGTTCGGGCTGTACGGTGGGCTGTGGGCGGGCAACGAGCCGTACGCGCCGCTCGGGGCCTCGCATACGCGTACGTACGTTTCGAGCGTCGTCGGCACAATCGCCGGCGGCTCGAGCGAGATCCAACGCAACATCATCGCGACGCGCGGCCTGGGGCTGCCCCGGGGCTAGCGTCGGGTGCCCCGCGGTGGCGGTCGAGCAGGTGGGCCGTGGAGGGCCCGCCTGTTGCGCTGTGCGTGGAGTGAGAGCGGTCAGCGTCGCGGCATCACGCCCGTGATACTCTGAGGGGGCCCTTCGGCACCGAGGTCATGCGGCCCAGGGGTAGGAAGGATGCACCCGTGACCGACACCGCACCGCCCCTTGATCTCGCGACGCTACAGGAGGGACTGCGTCGCATCGTCGGCCGCCGCGCGTTTGCGCGCGGCGCGGCGGTGACGGCGGGAGGCATCGCCGCGGCCGCGTTGGTCGGCTGCGGCGGCGACGATGACGAGCAGGTCGCGGACACGACCAAGCCCGCCGGCGTCGCCACGGCCGCGAAGACGTGGCCCGGCATCACGCTGAAGGACGGGCGCTTCTTCGGCTTCAACTTCAACGAGCCGAATAAGCAGCCGAAACGCGGCGGGCGCGTCAAGCAGCTGTACACGTTCGACCCGGGCCCGCTCGACCCGCGCAAGACCGTCGCCGGCGGCAGCCACACGGCGATCAACGCCGCGCACAACCGCCTGATCGGCATCTACGGTGCGCCCGACGCCGATCCGTTCGCCGTCAATAAGCTCGTGCCCGAGCTCGCGCAGAGCTGGGAGCGCTCGCCGGACGGGCTCACCTACACGTTCCAGCTCCGGCGTGGCATCAAGTTCCAGAACCTGCCGCCGCTCAACGGTCGCGAGTTCGTCGCGAAAGACGTGGTCTACGCGTACGAGAACTACAAGACCGACAGCGTGCACACGCAGCTGTTCGAGGCGGTCGACCGCGTTGAAGCGCGGGACGACTATACCGCCGTGATCACGCTCAAGCGCGCGCAGCCGGACTTCCACCTCGGCCTGAGCACCGCGCATATCTCGGTGTTCCCGCGCGAGCTCGTGGACTCAGGGGAGATTGACAAGAAGGCGATCGGCACCGGCCCGATGATCGTTCGCAAGTGGCAGTCGGGCGTGGGCGGCGAGTTCGACAAGAACTCCGCGTACTGGAAGAAGGAGGTCCTGGTCGACGGCTTCGACCTGCCCTACATCGCCGACCAGGCCGCGCGCACCGCGGCGTTCCGTGCGGGCCAGGTGGACTTCGGCCACGGCGTCGCGAGCCAAGTCGAGCTCGGCACGATCCTCGCGAGCAACCCCGACACGCAGGTGTACGTCAGCCCGATCTTCGCGGGCACGTTCACCATCGCGATGAACATGCAGAACCCGAAGTACGCGGACGAGCGCATCCGCCGGGCGATCTCGCTCGCCATCGACCGGCCGACGCTGGGCCAGCTGATCTACGCCGACCTCGCGAAATTCCTGCCGGTGATGGACTGGCGCTTCGCTGGCTTCACGCAGGAGCCGAGCACCGAGAAGGGCGACTTTGGCAAATGGTGGCGCTACGACCCGAACGAGGCCAAGGCGCTGCTTAAGGCTGCCGGCGCCGAGAACTTCGCGATGACGATGATCTACTACAACTACGGCGACGACAGCAACCAGCGCCCGAACGAGATCCTCGTCAACCAATTGAACCAGGTCGGCATCAAGATGACCGCGCAGCGCCTCGAGTACACGCAGTTCAACTCGCAATGGACCGGGCGCAAGATCGAGGATGCGGCGGACGGCTGGCTGTCGCACGGCGCGACGGGCGAGCACGTGATCTACGGCCTCAACCACTCCAAGTCGAGCGGCAACCGCTGGCGCATCAGCGACCCGCAGATCGACCAGTGGGCCGAAGCACACCGCTCGGAGCTCAACGAGGAGAAGCGCCGCGAGCTCGCGCGCAAGGTCTGGGATCGCATGCTGGACCAGGTGTACCGCGTCGAGAAAGGTACCGGATACTCGTTCGCGTTGCAGCAGCCCTGGCTGCGCGGCGTGCGCTATTCGCGGCCGATCGGCTCCGGGCAGTACTACCTCGACGTCGCTGAGGTGAGCACGCACATGTGGCTCGACAAGTAGGTCGCTAAGCCTCCGGGCGGTGCTGATGCGCTGCCCAGAGCACCGCCAAGGTCACGGTGCGCGGACGGTCCGGAGCAGCGACCGCCCGCGTCGCGCGTGCTCACGCGAGCGCGTGGTCCCGCGCGCGATGCAGGTGCGGATGCCCGTAGCACATCCGGCACCACGGGGTGGTCTGCGGACCCGACGCGAGGTGCGCGCCCTCGGGATGGCCGCACGGCCGGCAAGTGGGTTCGTTCTACAACGCGCGCTTCGTTCTCGCACTATGATTGCGTGCCCCGCGAGGGCCGCCGCGCTCGGCGCGGTTTGACGGCCGGGCCTATCCTCGACGCGGGAGGGCATTGTGCCAAGCGCAAACCGAGTGACGGCGGGGCGGCGCGCTCGATATGACTGAGGCGCAGCCGGACGTCGTCGTTTCGATCGAGCGGGTCAGCGCCGTCCCGCACGACGTGCCCGGCCAGTACATCGTCACGCTGCACACCAACCACGGCGACCTGGAGGCGGTGCTCGTGCCGTGCGAGGGCCGTACGGGCTGTGCGATCTTCGTCGGTGACGAGGGCGCCGAGGGCGTGTACCGCCTGCTCAGCGAGCAGCTGGTCGAGGTCGGCGTGAGCTCGCTGCGCCTGCGACCGCGCGTCGGCGGCGAGCTGTTCGACACCATCATCGACGTGCTGGCCGCCTGCTCCTTCCTGAAGGGCATCGGGGGAGTGTCCGCGGTGGTCGTGGGGCACTCGTACGCGGGCGCCGTAGCGATCCGCAGCGGGCTGCTCTCGCCGTTCGTGTGCGCGGTGGCGGCGCTGGCGCCGCAGCTGGTGGGCACGCAGGGCGTTGAGCAGCTGGACAAGCCGCTGCTGCTGATCCACGGGTCCGCCGACCAGGTGCTGCTCCCGTTGACGTCCGAGGACATCCACGCACGTGCGCCGGGGTCGAAGCAGCTCGTCATCGTCGACGGCGCCGACCACGCGTTCCGCGGCGAGGGGCCAAGGCTGACCGCGCTGCTCTACGACTTCATCGCAAGCCACGCAAGCGCGAGCTTCCTCTGACGCGACGCAGTGCGTGCGCTACAGGCTCGCGCGGTACTCGTTCAGCCAGGCCAGTGTGCTGCGCGCGGCGCTCGCGCGGGACTCGCTCACGAGGTACGCGAAGCTCTCGCGGTCGAGCGCCGCAGCGCCCGCCTGAAGATCGGCGAGGTAGCGATTGCAGGCGCCGATCTGTGCCTCGACCAGCGCGCGCACGCGCTGCTTGCCGCGCGCCCGGTTGAAGTACACCTTGAGCAAGAAGTCCAGACGCACCTGGCGCATCCGCGCAACCGGCTCCCTCAACCACTCGATGAGCGCGCGCCGCCCGTCCGCGGTCAGCGCATACACCACCTTCGGCGGGCGCAGCCCCTCGCGCGCCTCCCGCCCCTCGATCAACCTGCGCCGCGCCAGCTCCTTGAGCGCCGCGTACAGCGTGGGCTGCTCGACCGGGACGATCGCGTTAAGGTCGCCGCCCACGCCGAACGCGTGCTGCAGCTGGTAGCCGTGCGCAGGCTGGTCGCGCAGCAGGCCGAGCATGGCGTAGTGCAGCGGCGTAAGCGCGGATTCTACGGCGGTCACTCGCTGCGCCTGCGACACGCGAGCACTCACAAGCGCCCCCTGGGATCGCTTCGCCCGCCGCAGCCTGGCGCGCGCCCCCGGCCCGCCGCCGGGGCGCGGCGGTAACCCGCGCGGCTACGGCAGCCGTGTATAGTCCGTGACTGAATGGTACACAGCTGGGTAGTTGCGGACGACACCGTGGCGCGGGAGGCCGGACCCGGAGGTCAGCGGATGACCGCGCGCGCGCGCTGGGGGCTTGCCATGGCGGCGGCGGCGCTCCTCGCGGCGCTGCTCGCCGCCTGCGGCGGGGCGAACGACGCTCGTGCCACGCCCGCGAGCGCGGGCGGGGCGAGCGCCTCGAGCACGGCGTCCCCGCTCGCTGGCCGGGTCAGCGTGTTCGCTGCCGCCTCGCTCACCGACGTGTTCCGGAGCATTGGCTCAGCGTTCTCGAAGGCGCACCCGGGCGCGTCGGTCGAGTTCAACTTCGCGTCGTCGAGCGCCCTCGCCGCGCAGATCGAGCAGGCGGCGCCGGCAAACGTCTTCGCCAGCGCCGACGTCCCGCAGATGCAGCGCCTGGCAGACCAGGGCCTGCTCGCTGAGTCGCTGGCGATCTTCGCGCGCAACCTGCCGGTGATCGTCGTGTCCGCTGACAACGGGGCGGGGATCACGACGCCGAAGGACCTGGCGAGGCCCGGGCTGAAGCTCGTGCTCGCGGCGCCGGACGTGCCGATTGGCCACTACGCGCGCCAGATCATCGACAGGCTCGCCGCCGAGCCGGGCTACGGCGCTGCGTATAAGGACGCCACACTGAAGAATGTCGTGTCGAACGAGGCGAACGTGCGCGCTGTACTGACGAAGATCGAGCTGGGCGAGGCAGACGCCGGCGTCGTGTACCGGACCGACGCGCTCGGCGCGCGCGCGAAGGTGAAGACCATCGCGCTCCCCGACGGCGCCAACGTCGTCGCGAGCTACCCGATCGCGATCGTCAGCGGCACGCGAAACGCCGCCGCCGCCGCGGCGTTCGTCGCATTCGTGCGCGGTGCCGAGGGCCAGCAGCTGCTGCAGGATGCGGGCTTTGACGCGCCCTGAGCGCTCGGCGCGGCACGGAGGGCGCGGCGCGTCACGCGCGCGTACGCTGCGCGCACGGTGACGAACCCGGCGGCGCGCTACGGTCGCAGCCTCACGCCGTCACTCGCGAGCGTGTTCGCGACGCCCGCGCTGCTGCTCGCGCTGTTCGTCGCCGTGCCGCTGGTGGCGCTTGCGGCGCGGTCGGTCAACGACGGGGAGGTGCTGGACCGCCTCACCACACCCTTCGTGCTGCACGCGCTGCGGCTGTCGCTCGTCACCAGCACGCTCACGCTGGGGCTCGCGCTCGTGCTGGGCGTGCCCGCGGCGTACCTGCTCGCGCGCGCGCGCATCCCGGGTCGCCGCATGCTCGTGTTGCTGGTCGAGCTGCCGATGGTGCTGCCGCCGACGGTCGCCGGCGTCGCGCTGCTCGTGGCGTTCGGGCGGCGCGGGTTGATCGGCGGCTGGCTGGCCGATCGCGGCCTCGAGATCCCGTTCACCACCACGGCGGTCGTGCTCGCGCAGCTGTTCGTGGCAACGCCGTTCCTGGTGCGCACGCTGCAGGCGGGCTTCGAATCGGTCGACTCGCTGTACGAGCGTGTGTCGGCCACGCTCGGCATGTCGCCGCTGCGCACGTTCTGGCGCGTCACGCTGCCGCTCGCGCGGCCCGCGCTGCTCAGCGGCGCCGTGCTGTGCTGGACGCGCGCGCTCAGCGAGCTCGGCGCGACGCTGATCTTCGCCGGCAGCTTCGAAGGCCGCACCGAGACCATGCCGCTGGCGATCATCACCGCGTTCGAGTCGAGCGCGGGGCTTTCCGGCGCGGTCGCGCTCTCGCTGATCCTGCTCGCGGTCGCGCTCGCGCTGTTGCTGGTGGTCCGGGTCGCGATCCGGCAGCAGCCGCTCGACGCCGCGTGATCGGCCCGGCGTGATCGCGATCGACGTCCGCAAGCAGCTCGGGCCGTTCACGCTCGACGTGCGCTTTCAGGCGGACAGCGAGACCGTCGTGCTGTTCGGCCACTCAGGCTCCGGCAAGAGCCTCACGCTCGCCGCGATCGCCGGCCTGCTTAGGCCAGACGCCGGCTCGATCGCGCTGAACGGACGCGTGCTGTTCGACGTGGCGCGGCGCATCGACGTGCCGCCGCAGCGGCGACGGCTCGGCTACGTCGTGCAGCAGCTCGCGCTGTTCCCGCACCTCAGCGCGTCCGCGAACATCGGCTACGGCCTCGGCGGGTGGCGCCGCGCGGATCGGCAGCGCCGCGTGGATGAGCTGCTAGCGTTGCTTAGCCTGCAGGGCCTCGGCGCACGGGTGCCCCACCAGCTGTCGGGCGGGCAGCAGCAGCGGGTGGCGCTCGCGCGCGCGCTCGCGGCGCCGGTGGAGGCGTTGCTGCTCGACGAGCCGTTCTCCGCGCTGGACGAGGCGCTGCGGGCTGACCTGCGCACGGAGCTACTGCGGCTGCGGCGCGAGCTGCGCATCCCGGTCGTGTTCGTCACGCACGATCTGCGCGAGGCGTACCTGCTCGCCGATCGCATCGCGGTGATGGACGCGGGAGCGGTGCTACAGTTCGCGCGGCGCGAGGACGTGTTCCGGCGCCCTGCCTCCCGCCGCGTCGCGGAGCTCACCGGCGTGTCGAACGTGTTCGCCGGCCACGGCGACGGCGAGGGGCGGGTGGTCGTGGCGGAGCTCGTGCTGCGCGCGACCAGCGACGGCGCGGCGCCGCGCGGTGACGTGGACATCGCGATCCGCGCGGAGCGCTGTAACGTGCGCCGCTTCGACCCCGCCGGCGTGCTGCCGGAGAACTGCTACGTCGCGGACATCGTCGCCGACCTCGCGTTCGGCAACACGCACACCCTGCGCTTCGCGCCGGTGGGCCCCGGACCGGCCGTCGAGGTCGAAATGGCGTCGCGGCCGTATGAGGTGCTCGGCATCGCCGGTCGCACGCGTTGGGTCGTGGAGCTGCCGGCCGACGACCTGCACGTGATGCCGCGCTAGCGCGCTCGTTCGAGGTGCGCGCTGCTAGGGCACCGAGGGGTCGTAGTCCAGTCCGATGTGGCCCAGCTCCTCGAAGCGGCGGTACTCCTTGTCGCTAAAGCCGAGCAGCTCGCGATAGACGTACGCGTTGTCCTCGTCCAGGCGGGGCGGGTGGCGCATCGGCCGCCACGGCGTCTTGCTCGCGCACCAGGCACGACGCGGGTGCAGCTGCCGCCCGGTGGACGGGTGCTCGATCGCCTGGAAGAACTCGCGGGCGCGGTGCTGCGGGTCGTCGAGGATGCCCGGCTCGTTGTTCACGACACCCACCGGGATGCCCTCGCGCTGCAGCCGGTGCATTAACCAGCGCGCGTCGGCGTTCGCGGTCCACGCGCCGATGATCGCGTCGAGCGCGCGGCGGTGCGCGTAGCGGCTCGCGTTATCGACGAAGCGCGGGTCGTTCGCCAGCTCGGGACGCAGCATCACCGCGCAGAGGCGGCGGAACTCCTCGTCGTTGCGGGCGACGATCGTGACCCACATGTTGTCGTGCTGGCAGCGGTCGATGTTGTGCGGCGCGAGCCACCAGTGCTCGTTGCCCATGTGCTCCCACTGGCGGCCGTTGAGCGTATAGTCCATCAGGAACTCGCCGAGCATCGGCACCATGTTCTCGACGGTCGCTAGCTCGATGAGCAGCCCGCGCCCGGTGCGGTCGCGGTAGCGCAGGTCGAGCATGAACGCCAGCGCGCCGCCGATGCCCGGCGCGGCGTCCGCGCAGGAGAACAGCCCCATCGCGAGCAGCGCGCCTGGTGTGGACCGCGTGCCGATGCGCCCCGAGTACTGGTACGCTTGCAGCTGCGTGAGCCGCGCGTCGATGTTGTGCGTGAGCGCCTCCAGCATGCTCACGTCGACGTGCTCGCCTGAGCCGCGCAGCTCCGCAGCGCGCAAGGCCATCATGGTCGTGAGCGCAGCGAGGTAGCCGGCCTGGTAGCCCGCCATGCGCCCGGCTACGCGGACGGGCTCGTGCTCGGCGTGGCCTGTCGCGAGCATCGGCCCGCCCATGGCGTAGACCGTGAGGTCGGTGGCTTGCCAGTCGCGGGAGGGGCCGTCCTGGCCGAAGTTGGTGATCTGACGTCAGCATGATGCGCGGGTTGACCGCGCTGAGTCGCGCGTAGCCCAGGCCGAGCCGGTCGAGCGCGCCCGGTCGCCCGTTCTCGACCACGACCTCCGCGCCCGCCACGAGTTCCAGCAGCCGCGCGCGACTCTCCTCTGACTTTAGGTCCAGCACGACGCAGCGCTTGTTCGTGTTCAGGAAGAGGAAGGTGTCGCTGCGCTCGAGGCCAGGCTCGTCCCCGGCGAAGGGCGGCAGCCCGCGCGACGGATCGCCGCCCGGCGCCTCGATCTTGATCACGTCGGCGCCGTAGTCGCCTAGCAGCCGTGTGCAGAACGGCCCCACGGTGTGGCGGGTGAGGTTGATCACCCGTACGCCGCGCGAGCGGCATGGTGAGTGGCATCGGCGTGCTCGTCTCGGCTGCGTCCCGGCTCGCTCCCGGCTAGCTCCCGGTCGCCCGGGCGCCTGTCCACGCGCTCCCCGTTGACATGGCGTTAACATACGCGGAACGCGGATGGTGGTCTTGCCGGGGGCCCGGCGCCGAGGGGTGGATGAGAGCCAGATGGACATGAAGCAGCAGCTGGACCGCGTGTTCCACCCGAAGGTGATCGCGATCGTCGGCGCGAAGCGCGACAATGACTACATGTGGCTGCGCGCGCACGAGCCGTTCTCGGCGTTCGGCACCATCTACCACGTGAACATCGACCAGCGCGAATGGCCCGGCGCGGAGGCGCTCGGCTTCAAGAACGTCGCGAGCCTGCTCGACATCCCCGAGCCGGTCGATTACGTCGCGATCTCCGTCCCCAACAAGGTCGTGCCGGCCGTGCTGCGCGACTGCGCCGCCAAGGGCGTGGGTGGCGCGCACATTTTCGCGTCCGGCTTCGCCGAGACGGCGACCGCCGAAGGCCGCGAGCTGGAGGAGGCGGTGCGCCGTATCGCCGTCGAAGGCGAGTTCGCGCTGATCGGCCCCAACTGCATGGGCATCTACCACCCCGCGATGGGGCTGCGGCCCGGCCGCGACATGCCGTTCGGCAGCGGGGGGTACTTCAGCTACCTGTCGCAGAGCGGGACCACGACTATGGCGATCGGCTCGGCGGCGCCCGCGAGCGGCATCGCCGTCGCCAAGGGCATCAGCTTCGGCAACGGCACCGTGCTCAACGCCACCGACTTCCTGCGCTACCTCGCAGCCGATGAGCCGACCGAAATGATCGGCATCTACCTCGAGGGCGTGCACGACGGCGCCGCGTTCTTCGACGCGCTGCGCGAGGCGTCGGCGCGCAAGCCGGTGATCGCGTGGAAGGTAGGCAGCACCACAGAGTCCGCGCGCGCCGGCGTCGCGCACACCGGCAGTCCGCCCGTGCCCGCCACGCTCTGGGACGCGGTGCTGACGGTGTGCGGCGCGATCAACGTGCGCAGCATCGAGGAGATGCTCGACGCCGCGAGCGCGCTGCGCTACGCCCCCGGCATCGGCGCACGCACCGCGCTGATCGCGGTCTCCGGCGGCCACTCGGGCAAGATCGCAGACGTGTTCTCGCGCGCGGGGTTCCTGATGCCGCCGCTGGCGGACGCCTCGCTGGCGGAGATTGCGTCGTACGCAGAGCTCGAGGGCGGCAGCTACGCCAACCCGATCGAGGGGCCGAGCGTGCGCGGCCCGGAGCGCCTCGCGCGCACGCTGGACGTGCTCGCGCGCGATCCGGCGTTCGACGCCATCGTGCTCGAATACGGAGCGGGAGCGGTCCAGCGCGATGCGCGGGCGGTGGACGAGCGCATCGAGGTGTTGCGCGCGTATCGCGACCGCCACCCGGACGTGCCGGTGGTGACGGTGCTGAGCACCGACACGCCGTACATCGAGGGGATCGACGTGCAGGCGCTGACGCGGCGCTTCGTGGATGCGGGACTCGCCTCCTTTCCGAGCATGGAACGCGGCGCGCTGGCGCTGAGCCGCGCGCGCGACTACCACCAGCGCTCGCGCTGGCTCGACCGCCGTTGACGCACATCGCGACCACCCGATGAGCGCTGAGGAGGACGCTCGACTCGAGCGCACGGGCGCGACCAGCAGCGCGGCCAGCGCGTGGCGGCTGCGCCGCCCGGCGATCTCGTACGGCTGGTGGGTGGTGCTCGCCGGCACGGCGCTGTCCACGCTCGTGGGCGTGTTCTCGTATTACGGCATGGGCATCTTCTTCAACGCCATCCGCGACGACCTCGGCTGGAGCGCGGCCGCGCTCGGCGTCGCGCTGGCGCTCGCGCGCATCCAGGGGGGGGTGCTTGCGCCCATCGTCGGCCTCGCCATCGATCGCTACGGGTCGCGCCGGCTGATCCTGCTCGGCGTGCTGATGACGGGCAGCGGGTTCGTGCTGCTCGGGCAGACCACGTCGATCGTGTACTTCTATGTGGTGTTCATCGTGCTGGTGCAGGGCGGCATCAGCGCGGGCATGGGCAACGCGCCCTCCGCCGCTGTCGTGCACTGGTTCACGGCGCGCCGCGCGACGGCGCTCGGGGTGCTGAATCTCGGCATCAGCCTCGGCGGCATCCTGGCGAAGCCGCTCGCCGAGGTGGTCGTCGCGTTCGGCTGGCGCACGGCGTTCGTGCTCGCCGGCGTCATCGTGTGGGTCGTGGGCCTGCCGCTAGCGTTCGTGATTCGCCGCCCCGGCGACAGCGGCGGCACTGCACGCGCCGCGCGCGCGACGCGCTCGGACACGGCGCTCGAGTATTCGCCCATGGAGGCGCTGCGCACGCTCGCGTTCTGGAGCATCGCGTGGATGTTCGCCGCGCGCCACTTCGTGACGGGGTCGGTGGCGCTGTTCCTCGTGCCGTTGCTGCAGGAGCGCGGCATGTCGCTGACCGACGCGGCGACGGTGCTGAGCCTGATGGCCTTCATCGGCATGCCGGGCCGCGTTGGCTTCGCATGGCTCGGCGATCGCATGGACAAGCGAGCGGTGATCGCGCTGTGCCTCGTGTTCCAGTCCGCCGGCTTGATCCTGTTCACAGCGCTCGGCGGTACGATCGGCATCGTCTGCTTCCTGGTGCTGTACTCGCCCACCTACTCGGGCGTGCTGCCGTTGATCCCGGCGATCCAAGCCGACTACTTTGGCGCGAAGTGGTTCGCGACGATCGCCGGGATGATGGCGCCGATCACCACCATCAGCGTGGTGTCGGGGCCGCTCTTCGTGACCGCGATCCGCGACTTGCGCGGCAGCTTCGAGCCCGCGTTCGTGGCGCTCGCGATGGTGAACGTGCTCGCGCTCGTCTTCGTGGCGCTCGTGCGCGTGCCGCGCGGCGCCGCGTTCGCGCGCGCCTAGCGCACGCCGCTCACGCGATTGCCGCCGCCGACAACCGCGCCTCGGTCTCCAGCAGCCAGCCGCGCAGCAGTGGCAGCAGCCGCGGATAGAGGTCGAACACGCTGCCCTCGACACGACCGACCAGCCGCGCCATGAACTCGTCGCCGCTCCACGGCGACGCGACGAGCCGCGATCGGGGCAACAGCTCGTGCAGCGCTTCGGCGGCGGGGGCGGGGTGAATGTCGTCATTGCCCTCGACGATCAGCGCGGGCGCGGTGATGGCGCGCAGCCGCGCGGCGGTCGCGCCAACCATCGGCGTGTCCGGGTGCGGGTAGAACATCTCGTTCCGGCGCTTCATGACGGCGATGAAGTGCGCCGGCTCGAGCGCGAGCAGCCGCTCCCGGTTCGCGGGGTTCTCAGCGATGCGCTCGGCGAAGAAGGGCGTCTCGGCGACCGCCGCCATGCCGCTGCGCTACGTGGCCTGGATGTACGGCACGTGATACTGGTACCCGAGGACCTGTGACCCGTAGGCGCCGCCGGAGACGGACCAGAGCGCGAGCCCGCGCACCACTTGCGGGTGACGGATCGCCGCGAGCACCGAGACCCGGCAGCCCGCCAAGCCGCCGGCGAGGCAGGCCAGCGCGAGCCCGAGCCGGTCCAGCAGCGCGGCGAGGTCATCCGCTCATAGCTCCTGCGCGGAGGCGTCCCCGGCGGACGACAGGTCCAAGGCGCCGGTGTTGCGGCGGTCCTACTCGAGCACCTGGAAGTCGCGCGCGAGCTCGGCCGCGAACGCGTGCAGCGTCCGCATGCCGACGCGGCCGCCGGGCGTGAGCACCACGGTGGGCCCGGCCCCGTGGAGCTCGTAGTGCAGCGTGCAGCCGTCGATCGCGAGTGTGCTCATGGCGCGTCGCCTCCGGGTATGCGCGTCGCGTGGCGGGAGTGCGTGGGAGTCGAACCCACCCGAGACGAGCACGTCGCCCCGCAGACGGTTTTGAAGACCGCGAGCGCCACCGGACACCATCCACTCCCGCTGCGATTCTAGGGCCAGGCACGCGGGACAGTGACGCGGGGCCCGGGCTGCCCGCCCTAGAATGGCGCTCGTGGTCCACGAGCCGCTCGACGAGGCGCGCTGGCAGCACGTGCTGCGTCCGCTGCGCGCGGTCTGCCTCTGGCTGCCCGAGGCGAACGAGACCGTCAACTTCGGCCACCCCTGGTTCCGGGCCGGGCGGCGCGTGTTCGCGATCTTCGAGGTCCACGACGGCGAGGCCGGCGCGTCGTTTCGCGCCGCGCCGATGGAGCATGAGGAGCTGCTCGCCGACCCGGGCATCACGCCGACGCCGTACATGCGTCACCACGGTTGGCTCACGCTGCGCCTCGGCGAGCCGGTCGAGTGGGACCGCGTCGAGGCGCTGCTGCTGGACAGTTACCGGCTGTAGGCGCTCCGGCGTATGCTCCGCGCGCTCGACGGCTGAGCGGGGCCGCGCCTCCGCGACGGCGCGGCGGGCGTGACCCGCGAAGCGCGCGGGCGAGTCCGAGCGGCGGCGGTGGGCTACAGTGGCGGCGTTGACACGCGGCCGGCGGGCGGCCGGGACGTGAAGGGCGATGCGGTGGCGCGGGCGCGCGTGGCGGCGGCGACGAAGCTCGACGACGATCAAGACCGAGGCGTCTCCGGCACTGTCGAGCGCTACCTCGAAGCGATCTTCTACATCGACGCCGAGGGCCAGGCGGTGCGGGCGGCCCACCTTGCCGAGTGGGTTGGCGTGGCGCAGCCGAGCGTGGCCGCCGCGCTGCAGCGCATGGCCAGGGCGGGGCTCGTCGAGTTTAGCCCCGCCAAGGAGGTGCTGCTGTCCGCGCACGGGCGGACGCTCGCCGCCGCGATCGTGCGCCGCCATCGCATCGCCGAGCGCTGGCTCGTCGACGTGTTGCGCTTCGACTGGCTGACCGCTGACGTGGAGGCCAGCCGGCTCGAGCACGGGCTGTCCAATGCGGTGGCGGACCGGCTGCATGAGCTGATCGGCCGGCCGAGCACGTGCCCCCACGGCAACCCGATCCCCGGCGCAGCGGGCGGCCGCCGCCCCGAGCGCGCGCTGGCCTCGTTGGGCCCGGGCGCGCGCGCGCGCCTGATGCGTATCTCAGAGGTCGCCGAGCACGCGGCGCCGGACCTGCTGCGCTTCCTGGGCGATCACGGCTTCTCGCTCGGCGGCGACATCCTGGTCATCGACGTGAGCCCCGGCGCTGGCGCGCTGACGGTGCGCGTGCGCGAGCGCGACGTCGCCATGTCGCTGGACGTCGCGGGCAAGGTCTGGGTCGAGGCTTGACGCAGCGGACGCCCGCAGCCCGCCTCAGGCCGGGCGCAGCACGCGCGCGCTGAGCGGCGGCACGGCCGGGGCATCGGCGCCGAGCGCGGCGCCGGCGAGCGAGGTCACGAACCGCGCGAACCGCGCCTGCAGCACGCGCAGCGCCGCGACGCCCGGCCCAAGCTCGTTGCGCCAGCGCAGGAGCGTGCCGTCAGGTTCGATGCACACGCAGAGGCCAGCCGTCGCAGGCTCGAGGCACGTCCATCCGGCGTCGTGGATGCAGAGCGCGATCGGCGGCGGCCCCGTCGCGCGCGCGGCGCCGCGCAGCGCGGGGATGAGCGCGTACACGTCGCGCCCGTGCGTCCCCGCCGACCGCACCAGTTCCAGTTCCCCGCGCAGCATCCTGAGCGGCGCCGGCCTGCCCTGCACGTCCGGCGCGTGCACGCGCAGTGGCACCGCGCTCGCGAACAGCGGCGGCACGCCCTCCAGCGGCGCCGCGAGCGCGCCGTTGCGCAGCGCGATGTTGCAGCTCGCCCCCGACTCCCGCGCGACGAACGACGC
>VGPB01000009.1 GCA_016875695.1 Chloroflexota bacterium
CGAACCACGTCTGGTCGTACGACTTCGTCCTCGACCGCACCGCTGACGGGCGGCCGTTGCGCATGCTCACGATCGTCGACGAGTTCACGCCCGACTGCCTGGCGATCGACGTCGTCCGGTGGTTGAACTCGCGAGATGTGCTCGCGCGGCTCGCCGACCTCTGCGTCGAGCGCGCGGTGCCGGAGCACATCCGCTCGGACAACGGGCCGAAGTTTGTGGCGAAGGCGGTGCGCCGCTGGCTGGCGCGGGTCGGCGTGCAGACGCTCTTTATCGAGCCGGGCAGTCCATGGGAGAACGGCTAC
This sequence comes from Chloroflexota bacterium, assembly GCA_016875695.1. Taxonomy (GTDB): domain Bacteria; phylum Chloroflexota; class Dehalococcoidia; order UBA2979; family UBA2979; genus SHYP01. The sequence goes on from VGPB01000009.1 coordinate 303, forward strand.
ATCGAGTCCTTCAATGGCAAGCTGCGTGACGAATGCCTCAACCTCGAGCGCTTCAACACGCTGCTCGAGGCACAGGTCCTGATCGAAGCGTGGCGCAACGAGTACAACCAGATCAGGCCGCACAGCTCGCTTGGCTATCACTCCCCGGCACCGGAAGTCGTGGCAGGAGCACCGCTGCTCAGGGACGAAACGCTAACTCTGCAAGTGGTATGAATACCGGAGGCAGCCCAAGACCATCGAACCGAACTGGCTGGAGATCGCCGCCGGACTCACTCATCAGGTGGTATGAAACGCGGGAGCAGGTCAACGCTGAGAACGCTCCCGCCGTCTCGATGCCCAGGATACACAGCTGCTGGACTCGCTCCATCTCAAGCGGCGGCCGATCCGCAGATTGTTCGGCGAGGAACTCGGCGGCCTCGACGGACTCGACCGCGAGAGCGGTCATCCGGCCGGCACCGAGTATCGCCATCTGCGCCGTGAATCGCGTTCTTGCTGCCCGCAACTGAGGTGACAGTTCCTCCGGCACACCACCGAGCACAGAGGGGCACGAAGTCTGTTCGCCGCCCACATTGCAGATTCAGCTAGGCGAGGGCCCTGGCTGTGCAAGACGGCTGGCCGCGGTGGCGAGACCACCTGCCAGCGCCTCGAAGATGCGAATGTGTACGGGCAGCAGCGCGTACCAGTACAGCAGCCCCCAGATGCCCGCAGGGTGGAAGTAGGCGATTGCAGCAATCGTGGAGCCTTCGGTCGTAGGCTTCGCCTCCAACTCGAGAACGGCGGTGCCTGGCACTCGCATCTCCGCCATGAGCGTCAGGCGACGTCCAGGCTCAACCGCAACCACTCGCCACCAATCGATCGTGTCTCCGGGCCGAACCTCGGTCGGGTGCCGGCGACCCCTACGCATCCCGGGACCTCCGAGGAGGCGATCGATCACGGCTCGGAGACGCCACAGCCAATCATAGGCTGGCCAACCGGCATCACCTCCGACCGAGGTGATCGCTGCCCAACTGACTTCAACCGGAACCGACGACCGGGCGTTGCTAGTCATCTGCTTGGAGTAGAACGCGACCTCCGGCCGCGACCCACGATAGGCCAGAGCACCTTCCGTCCAGCGCACCGGGACGGCCTGTCGGCTCTCCGCGTCTAGGGCTTCCCGAATTGCCTCCTCGTATGAGTGGAGCCGGAGTGGGATGAGGGTCCGGATAGCTTCGTCGTCCGCGATGAGGTCGTGTCGCAGTCCATCGATCAGCGGGCGGGCGATGTTCGCGGGTACCGCAGTTACGAGATCGAGCCAGTACGAGGAGAGCCGAGGCGTCAGCACCGGCAGGGGGATGACACGGACATGCCTATCTACCGCGCGCGCGAACACTTGCATCATCTCGGCGTATGACAGGGTGTCAGGCCCGCCGACGTCATAGACCGCGCCGCTGGTCTCTGGAACGTTGGGGACGCGCACCAAGTACTCGAGCAGGTCGATCAGCGCGATGGGCTGTGCTCGCGAGCGCACCCACCGCGGGGTGGTCATGACGGGCAGATGAAGCACGAGGTCACGGATGACCTCGAAGGCCGCGCTTCCGGCGCCCACGATGATGCCTGCCCGGAGCTCGGTGACCGGGATAGACCCATCGCGCAGGATTTCGCCCGTCTCGGCGCGGGAATCGAGGTGGATCGAACGCTCACCGGGCGGTAGCAGCCCGCCGAGGTAGACGATGCGCTTCACCCCGACGCGTTCAGCGGTGCGACGGAAGTTGCGGGCCGCAGCTCGATCGAGCTGCGGGAAGCTCTTGCCGCTGCCCATCGAGTGCACGAGGTAGTACGCGACCTCCACGCCGGCGAGTGCTGCGTCGAGCGTCTCCGGTTGCAGCACATCCGCGGCGACACAGTCGACGTTGGTCCAGCCTCGCGCCGTCAGGGCATCGAGATTGCGCGCCGCGGCGCGGACCCGATGACCCCGTTCCGCGAGTAGCGGTACGAGGTAGCTACCGATGTAACCGCTCGCGCCCATGACGAGAACGTTCACGTGGAGCCCCCTTCTCTCGCCGCTATCGGTTCATGAGCCAGATGACACTCTTGAGCAACGTGGCGAAGGACGCCCAGCCTAGCCCAGCGACGCCCCGAAGACCCGATGCATGACCACCGGGAACCGGCGGTTGGCGGTAGACACGAAAAAGCCGCCTGGGAAGGCGGCCCGTTCAGCGGGTCATGGCGACCCTGATCGGACTCAAACTGACGTGACCCCCTGAAACGAGACCAGTGGAGGAGGTAGAAGACTTTTGTTGGTCGCGAGGGAGGGGACGGTCGGGATTTGGTCATTTCGGAACGGTGATGCCGATGTTCGTTCAATGGTGACCAAATCCCGGTAGTGCGCTGACTCCAGCAGGGGCACCTCGCCGCGGATCAGGGCCTGCTGTCGCGACGCCGTGATTCGCGCGTTCAGCGCGTCGAGCAGCAGCTCAAGCTGTCCGCCGTCAGCCTGCTCGACCCACCGGCGGATCGCATCGAGCGCCTCGGGTAGTCGAGCCGCGACCTGCTCGAACGTCATCCGCCCGGCGTCCAGCGGTACGAGATCAGTGCGCTCCGCCTCGAGGCGCGCTCGTCGGTCGGCGAGTGCCCGGCTCTCCTCGGCGAGCATTGCCTCCGGCAGACTGCCCGCGGTGAACAGTCGCACCAGGCGGCGCTGCTTCGCCTCGACGTCCGCGATCTCGCGATCGAGCCGGTCGCGATCGCCCGCGGTGGGGTCCGATCCGACCTCCGCCTTGCCCTCGGCCAGCACACGGGCGGGATCAGCGATCACGCTGACCAGTGCGGCGCGCACCGCCTCCTCCAGCAGCTCCTTCCGCACGTAGGGCGACTGGCAGCGGTCAGCCCTGGGGCCGGCGTACGAGCGGCGGCAGCGGTAGTAGTGGTAGCGCCCTTTGAGCAGCGTCTGGCCAACCATCGCCGAGCCGCACGCCTCGCAGCGCAGGCGCCCGCGTAGCGGGTAGTCGAACGAAGGGTGTCCGCGCTCCTTGCGCGCGGGGTCTTCGAGGCGCGCTCGCACGCGCTCGAACAACTCGACCGAGATGATCGCGGGCGTTGCGCCCTCGACCTCGATCCACTCCTCCTGATCGCGCTCCGTGACGCGCCGCACCCAGCGGCTTCGCGCCACGTCGCGGACCTTCTGCACCTGAGTCCGGCGGTAGATCGTGCGCCCGGTGTACGTCTCGTTCATGAGGATTCGGCGGATCGTCAGCGGATACCAGCGGCCGCCGCCGAATGCCGGGACACTCTCGGCGTTCAGGTCGTCGGCGAGGCGGTTGCAACTGCGACCTTCAGCAAACGCCTCGAACAGCCGCCGCACGGTGGCCCCCTGATCGGGCTCGACCGAACGCTTCCCGCTCTCGCTGTCGTAGCGATAGCCGTAGATGCCGCGCCCTGTGCCTTGGGGGATGCGGCCTCCGCGGGCACGCTCGGTCTTGCCGCGCATCGTGCGCTCGGCGATCTTCTCCCGCTCGACCTCCGCGATGAACGCGCGAGCGGCGAGAATGAATCGCCCGACCGCCGTGTCCTCGAATCGCTCCGTCACGAACTCGAGGCGAGCACCAGCCTGCTCGATCTCGTCGAAGAGGACGCCGATGTGGTTTTGGTTCCGAGACAGCCGATCGACCGCGTAGGCCACGACCACGTCGACCTCGCCCCGTTGGAGCAGTCCTCGAAGCGTCTCGATGCCCTCGCGGTCGAGGTGGAAGCCGCTGGCCACGTCCCGAATGGAACGCACCACCGACCACCCCCGGCTCGCTGCCAGCTCAATGCTGGCGCGCTCCTGGGAGTCCAGCGAGGTTCCATCCCGCTCCTGCGCATCTGTGGACACGCGCGAGTAGACGACGCACCGTACGGGCATGCCGGCCTCCTTTCGACCGTTACAGTCATGACTACCGTGCCGGACGGAAGCTCAGCAAGGGCAAGATGACAGGTGGTCTCGGGCACGCGCGGAGACATCGATGACTGAAATTGATCCACTCGCTGCATACGGAGCGTTCGTCTCAACTGCGGTCGCAGCTTGGAGTGTGTGGGAGTCGGTGCGTCAACGGAGACGTCGTCTTCGCGTGACTTGTGGCATCGGCACTGTCTACGTGCCTACCGGGATCGTTCAGCCAAACTACCAGCCTGCTGGACGCCATGTCTCCTTTAAGGCGCAGAACGACGGACCGCTGGCTGTGCGGGTCGTGTCCTGCGGTCTGGCCAAGACCCGTCGTCGATGGCTCCGACGTGAGGTCGTCTCGCGTATGCAGTTAACGATTCCGGAAAATGTGCATTTCCCACAGGATGTGGAGCCCGGACGTTCCCTTGATGCAGTCGCGAAGCTAACGACGTTCATAGGCACGACCCCGGCAGATGGCTTCATCGAGTACGACCGTCCCTACTTCGCCGATGCTCTGGGACGAACCTACCTCGGCACACTGGATCGAGGATTCCTCGAGGAGATCCGCGCGGCGTGTGGCGACCGTGGTGGTCCGGGTGATATGAGCGAAAGATGAACGTCTCCCCAGACTGGCAAGCTGCGGACGAGATCTGGGCCGCGATGCGTCCCCTCCTAGAGCGACTCCTCGCGGCACCGCGATCGCCACGCGCCCGCGGGAATGTCCCGTCAGTTCCGGGCGTCTACCTCTTCAGTGATCGGGAGCGATACAGATACGTCGGGCAGACACGCAACCTCAGAACGCGCCTCGGTCAGCACACGCGTCCGAGCGGAACCCACTACACCGCAACGTTGGCGTTTCTAATGGCGGTCGAGCAAGCCGCCGCGCACGGTGTACCGACCGAGGGTCGCCCGCGCGCGGTCCTCCAAAGTGATCCCGGCTTCGCAGACCATTTCACGCGTGCCAAGGCCGAGGTCGCCTCTTGGGACGTCCAATTCATCGCAGTCGACGACCCGCTCATCCGGACGATCTTCGAGGTCTACGTACACGTAGTCCTTGGAACCGACTTGAATTCGTTCGAGACGCATTGACTGCCAGGGATGTTTGCGAGGCGGAATGATGACGCCGGCGGGTTGGTGTCATGTCATCACAACCTTGAATGCCACGATGACGCGGCCGCTCACCGCGAGACACATGACGATGTCGTCGACGGAAACCGACGCGGCCAGCCCGGCTGCCGCGGGATAGAACTGCGCGTCGGGCGCCGGCTGCCCCTGCCGCTGCACCTTGATCAGACCGCCGCTGGTGGCGGCTACTCTCGCCAAGAACATCCGCTCGCCAAGCGCGCGGCGCGCATCCTCGCGAGCGTTCAGGCGCACGTTCTCGGTCACCGCTACGCCTCCGGGTCGGTGATGGTCACAGGTTCCACTTGTTCCACCTCGTGCGTCTGGCGACCGCCCGGAGCAAGATCACGCGACCAACGCGCCACTCGCCAGAGCGTGCCGTCCTCGATGAGGCTTCCGTCCCGATCTGCGACCACCAACCGGTAGTACTCGTGTGCGCCGCGCCGTGGGTCGGGCAACGTGGACAGCGTCGCCGTCCGGTACAGCGCTGCCTCCTCGCGCAGCAGCCGCTCACCGACCGGCCCCGCCGTGGCCGCGTCGAGGATTGCCCGGGTCGACGTTGGGCGGCTGTCGGAGCGCACCTCGAACTGCCGCTCCGGCCGGTTCGTGGTCGAGACCGGCGACGCGGCGTCGGCGTTCTCCCGCACCACGCGCGTCGGGAAGTCGGGGTGCAGTGGGTCGTCGATGAGCACTACGACGAGGTTACGCAGCGTGCCCGCGTGCTGCCGCCGCCGATACGGCGTGTCCCCGTCGATCAGCTTCGGCTCGTCGGCATCGGAGTACGTCACCGCCTCGGTTGCGACAGATGGGTCGACGTCCCGCGGTGACCACAGGAATCGGCCCTGTTCGTTTGGCCAGGGCGTCCGGTAGTCGATCCCATCGGCGAGGTCGTGGACCACCTGCCACCAGCTGGTCTCTGGATACGGTGCCCAAGTCTGCACGACGGGGAGCACAGCGCCCACGGTCACGAGGTCGTGGCTCAGCCCGAGCGTGTCCAGCACGGCGCTCGCCGCGGTGCCGAAATTCGTCCCGCTCGTTACCGTGTACGGCGCCGACGGCCCGCTCTCAGTGAGCAGCGTGCCGATGTCAGCGGCGTCGCACTCGATCACCGGCTCGCCGTCCGAGCCGTAGCGGGTGTCGCCGAGCTCCAGACGGAACAGGCCGAGGGGAAAGTCGCGCCAGGCGCCGAGGATGAACCGCTGCTCGACGACCGCGACGTTGTCCGAGGTCGAGTCGAACGGCCCGCCCGGCAGGTCGGCGAGCGCCGATTCGAGGAGCTCGATGCCGCGGATCGAGCGCAGGACAGCGCGGTCGTTGTCGAGTTCGAGACGGGGAGCCCTCGAAGCGAGCACTGCACCCGCGTCACTGAGCGAATCCCGCAACTGGTAGTCGAGCGTGCGCCGCTGCCAGACGAAGCGGGTAGGGACGGGGCCACGCAGCCCGCTCAGCCCGCGCGCGATCTCGCCAGAGGAGACCATCAGACCGCCTCCTCGTAGTGCGTCTCGCTGAACTTGAACGCCGGCTGCGTGAGCGCGGTGCGGTCCTGTACGCGCAGCGACTCCAGCCGCCCGAACACCACCTCCCCCGAGTAGGCGATGCGTAAGCAGTAGCTCGCGCCGCTGAACTGGCGGTCGAGCATTGCACGCAGGCGGTCCCATGCGCCTCGATCCCGGATTGGGTCGTTCGCCGGCGTCACCTCGTAGGCGCGCTGGAAGCCTTCCCCGACGAACAGGGTGTCCTCGCGCCGCCCGCGCGCCCGGAGCGTCGTCTGCTCCTGCTGTTGCTCGACGCCTGCCTCGCGGACGAGCACCGCGGTGTAGACGCTCGGGTCGGCCGGGTCGTGCAGATAGCCCCCGCTCCAGCTCACCGTCCCAGCGACTGGCGGCTCCTGCTCCTCGCTCTCCAGCACGTCGCCGGAGACATTCGCCGTCCAGGTCACGGCGTACTCGTGCTCAACTCCCGAGCCGGTGTGGTGGTCGGTGAACACCGTTCCATCGATGTCGTCCAGCACAGCGATTCGGACATAGGTGGTGGCCGCGATCGCGCGCCCGAAGGCGTCGGTGTAGGCGGCGCGGCGTCGCTTCACGCTGTACTGCACGAACGCCTCATCGATGGTCGGCTCCGCCGCGTCCCACGAGACAAGCAGCCCGGGGAGGCTCGACACCGGCGTCACGGTGAGCCCGGTGATCGTGGCGGGCGGTGGCCACGACGTCGTCACCTCGCGTAGCGGCGAGATCGCGAACAGCTGATCCTCGTCGGTGACCTCGACCTGGAGGTAGTACGTCTGGTTGTTGACGACGTAGCTCCCGGAGACGGCGTGCGACTGCGTGGCGCTCGCGATCTGGCCACTGTCGTAGACGACCGTCATCTGGTCCGCCGCGTACACGACGACCCGATAGTCGCTCTGCACGGGGGCGCTGCTTGGCGGGTTGAACGCGAGCGACCACTCAACGAGGAAGGTCGGCGAGGTGAGCACCTCCGACTCCGCGGGCGCGTCGAGCGTGACGACCAGCGCACGGTCGAAGCGCAGGAAGGCGACGGTCCGGAACGGCGGCTGAGTATCCGCGCTGCTCGGTGCGGTCTGGTTCCCCGAATCGAGCGCCGTGGCGTTGGCGGCGGAGTTGGAGTCCGCGTGGGTGTGGTGCCAGTTCGCGACGTGGTTCGGCGAGGAGGCGGTGCCACCGCCGTTGGTGTTCTCGGCGGCGAACGACTGTGCGTGGACATGCGATTGCGCGTGCGTATGCGCACCACCGCTGGTGTGTGCGTGCCCTCCCGAGCCGCCGGTTGCGGCGATTTCACCGAGCGCGGATACGCCCTTCGGGAAGCGGCCGCGCATGTCGAGCGTGCCGTTGCTGCCGTTGCAGAGCAGCCAGCCGGGAGGGATCGCCGTGAGCAGCCCGAGCCAGAGACCGATGTGGCGCGCCTGCAGATCGTCGTCGCCCGAGTTGTTCTGAATAGCGGCGAGCTTCGTCCACGTCGGCTCGTAGGTATCGGATGAGGTATCGGCCGCGGTGGCAGAGCCGATCGAGACGCCGCTGGCCGTCGCCCCGAACGTCACCGCGTGCGTGTGCGTGCTCGTCGCCGCACCGCCGCCGCTGTTGATCGGCGAGGTCGCGCTGGGCCCGCTCGACGTCCCTCCGGCGTGGGTATGGCTGGCGATGCTGCTGTGGCCGTGCGCGATCGCGGTGTGCGAGTGCGCGCCACCACCGGTGCTGCCGCCGTCGCCACCCGCGTTCGCGCCCTTCAGGAACTTCCCCTGCGCCGCCGCGACCAGCGACCAGTTCGCGGGGAGCCCTGCGCCGTTGTCCCAGTACGCCCATCCCCCGTCCGGGAAGCCGTCCGGCGCGCCGTCGGACTGGATGAAGATCACCGTCCGATAGGGCGGGTCGTTCGAGGCGGTGTTCCACGTGCCGGCGTTCGCGGACGAGGAGGCCGATTGCGCGCCGGAGGTCGGCGCGGTGTGGGTGTGCGGGTTGGCGGAGGCGGTGTAGCCGCTCGCGACCACCGCCGTCGTGTCGGACTCGGCACCCGAGGTCGTGCCGCCGTGGGTGTGGCTCCCGAGTCCGTGCGAATGGCCGGGATCGGTGTGCGTGTGCGTCGCCGCGCCGCCGGTCTGGTCAGGGTCCTGCCCCGCTGCGGCGCCTTTCACGTATCGCCCGTCGAGCGAGGTTACGCGCGACCAGCCGGCCGGGATCGAGGCGTTCGTCCCGGGCCACATCGCGATGATCCCGGCGGGGACCGTCACGGCTACGCCTCCGCTTCTAGGGGCGCGAGCGGCTCGACCGAGATCGGGCGGGCGCTCGCGATGGTCAGCTCTGCTTCGGCCGCCTGTGCGCGGGCCTCGAGCGCGCGCAGCTCGCTCACGAGGCCGTAGTGCCGCGCCGCCTCGGCGATCGCTTCCGGCGTAACGGGCTGCACGCCGAGCGCGACGCCGCGACGCGAAACCGGCGGCTGCTGTCGCTCGCCGTCCGCGAGCACGGCGACCGCCTCGCCATCCGCCTGCTGCTGCAGTTGCAGCAGCACGGCGGCGATCAGCGCGTCGACGATCCTGGGCAGCGCCCCGCTCGGCACCACGACGTGCAGCGCGCGCAGATGGCAGACGTCATCGGCCTCGTGCCCTGCGCCGCGCTGGTAGACATCGACCTCGATCACCTCGAAGCGCGACCGCTCGCGGCGATAGCGCGCGACCTCGCGCGCATAGAGGTCAGGCATCGACGGCCTCCTCGACGCTCTGCACGCGGTACCAGTGGCGCGGTACCAGCGCTCGCGCCTTGCGCAGCGCCTCCTGCTCGGAGCAGGCGCGCACGATCACGGTGCAGGCGTCCGTGAAGTTCCCCTGCTCGGGCTCGAGGCCGGACGACGCGGTGAGCGTCCAACGTGCGAGCGCGCCCGTTCCGGACGCGGCAGACAGCGCGTCGACCTCCTCGCCGGCCCACGTCGAGGGGACGATCCCCTTGAGCCGTGCGAGCGCGGCGGTCGCTGCCTCCGCCGGTGGAGCCTTCGCCATCAGACGCCTCCTGCCAGTCGCGCGCCGCTCGTCTGCTGCCAGTCGTTCTCGGCGCGCACCTCGATCCGGATGAAGTCGCGCAGCCATGCCATCGCGGGGTCGACGACGAGCTGCACGTAGACGGGCGCTGGGGCGGGAGCCCCTGCGCGTGCCGGCGGTGCGGCGTCGAGCGGCGTCACGATCTCCGGCACCCGCGACGTGAGTCCGCCCAGCAACTGCTCGATGTCGCCGAAGCCTCGCTGCAGCCCGAGCGCGAACCCGGCCATCGACTGCTCGCCGAGTGCTGCGAAGACGCGCGACGGGGAGGCGATGCCGAGCGCCGACTTCACGAAGCCGGGTAGGCGGTCCGTGATCGTGGCCTTGATCGCCTCGATGATCGCGCCGGCCATTGACTTGATGCCCTTGATGAAGCCCTCGACCAGCGCGACGCCCGCCTGGAAGAACGCCTGCACCAGCCCGCCCAGCAGCGCGAGGGCGTTCTGGACGGTCTTCTGCACGCCTTCCAGCACGGTCGCGACCACGCCGACGATCGCGCGCCACGCGCCGCTGAAGTCGCCGCCGAGCAGCTTGATCACCGCGTCGAGCACGCCGGTGACCACGCCGAACACCGTCTCGACGATCACCTGAACCTCTGCGAGCACCGGACCGATCACAGCCTCGATCAATGGCCAGTTCGCCTGGATCTGCTCGACGAGCCAGACGACGAGCCGCTGGATGTTCTCGATCGCGGGACGGATGGACTCCTGGTAGTAGACCTGGAAGCGCGCGAACTGCTCCCCCGCGAAGTCCGCGAACCGCTGGAGCTGCGGCACGACGAGCGCAACGAACTGCTGGAAGGCGGGGATCAACTCGTCGCGTACGACCGGGACGACGTGTTCCTGCATCCACGGAACGAGGCGGGTAGCGATCACGTCGACGAGGTTGCTCACGCCCGTGAAGAATGCGGAGAGCGCAGGCTCCATCGCGACCAGCGCCTGGTTCTTGAGGACTGTGAGCTTCTCGCGCCAGTCGTCGGTGTCCTCGGCTGCGCCGTTCACGGTGTCGCTGCCACCCTGGATCGCCACCAGGTAGTCATCGATCGCGAAACGGCCCTCCAGGATCGCGGCCGCCATATCCGGCCCGGCCCGCGCGCCGAAGGTGTCCATCGCCAACGAGGTGGCAGCTGCGCCAGGACCGAGTTCCTGGATTTTGCGGATCGTCTGGTCGAGGCCCTCGCGCATCGGGACGTTGTCGCGCGCGAAGTTGCCCATCGCGATGCGCAGCGAGCCCAGCACCAGCTCGCTGTTCACACCCTCCTTCTCCCACTTGCCAAGCATCGCCAGTGACTCGTCAAGCCCGAAGCCCATTTGCCGCAGCGGTGCCCCGAACTGCACCACCCGTTCCATCAGCGCGTTCACGCCGATGCCGGTGGACTGCGCGGCGCGGAAGACTTTGTCGAGCGTGCCCGACTGTCGATCGGTCGCGACGCTCCAGTCCCCGAACAGCCGCGTCGAATCGGCGATGTTCTGGGAGAGGTCCGTGTCCGTGATGCGCGAGAAGTTGATCAACTGGCGCGAGAGGGCCTGCAGCGGCTCGCCAGTCAGCCCGAGCCGCTTGTTCAGGTCGGCGATCGCCGTCCCAGCGGTCGCAGCATCGGTCGGCACCGCGCGCAACACGCCCTTGAAGTCGGCCTCTAGGCCGTTGAGCGCCTCGCCCGTCGCACCGGTCCCCACGCGGATCGCGTCGAACGCCGCGTCGAACGTCTCGCCGAGCTTCAGCGCGGCGAAGCCGCCCGCGATCGCCACCCCGACCCCCGTGCCCACCAGCGCGAACTGCGCGGCGTGACCATGGAAGAAGCCCTGCGTCTCGTCCCCGAACTTCGAGGCGTCAGGGCGGAGCGTGACGAACGCGTCGGCGATGGCGGTCACCGTTCGCCGTCCTGGTCGCTGTCCGTGTGGTCAGCGGGCCGACGGGACGTGGGCGCGCCACTTCGCGCACCGGAGCCGCGGTGGACGCCGAGGGCGGTCAGCAGGGCGAAGAACGCGCCACCCGCCCACTCCAGCACCTTCGCGAGCAGCGCATCGCCCGCCGCCTGCCCCATCGCCGTCAGGACGACGGCGAGCGCCACCAGCGCGACGAAGAGCAGCAGCAGGACAACGACGACCGTGCCCGCTTCGATCATGTGTTCCCTCATCACGGGCCCCGGTGGCGGCTGCGTTGCAGATCACCGCCCATGCGACGGGCGATCGTGATGCGGCGGCTGCGGCCGCCGTCCGCCAGCTCGTCGTCTAGCGCATGTCGCTGTTGCTCGGTCATGTGCTCCGTCACCAGCAGGTAGACGACGTTCAGGAGGCGAGCGGCTGACCAGCCGCCGATGACGTCGCGGCCTCCCGCACCGTGCCCCGCGAGAGCGAGACGACCCTCGACCGACCACCAACGGGCGTCGGCCCAGCAGGCGAGGGCGAGGGCCGCCCGGTAGGGCGCGTGGTGTACGCCGTCATGAGCGCCCCCACCGCGTTCTCCAGTTCCTCGAAGCTCACGTCCGAATGCGAGTCCATGAATCGCTCGAAGCGATCGCGCTCGCTCGCAGCGAGCACGGCCATCAGGAAGTCGTGCAGCCCGGCGACCTGCTGCATCGCGTCGCCCGAGCCCTGGCTCTTCGCGAGTTTCATCAGCGCCCAAGCGGGGAGCGTCTCCTGCGCCGCGAACCGCTCATCGCGCACAGTCAGTGCCCGCTCCATCAGGCGTAGTCCTCGTCGTGCATGAACTTGAAGGTCGCCGCGCCTGCGGGCTTCGTGCAGCGGAAGCTCATCGGCAGCGTCGCCTTGTCGGGTGCGCGCTTGCGCGCGACCTCGACGTTGCCGATCTGCAGGCAACGTCGGAACACCCACCGCTCGAAGCCGTCGATGGACTCCCAGCCGAGCATCACTGGCGTCGGCGTCTCGTCTGAGTCGGGCGGTTCGAACGTCACCACGCCGGTAGCCGTGCTCACGTCGCCGCCATTGAAGGCGCGCTGCATGTTCGTGGCGGTCATCTCGGCGAGCGCGAAGTTCACGGTCGCGCTGCGCGCGGTCTGCACGATGGCGACCGGGTCGAGTTCCTCCGCGACGACGACGTCTTCGAAGCTGCTCTCGAAGACGAAGCTCGAACCCTCGTCGGTGTAGCCGAGCGGGGTCCAGGCGACGTCCCACGCCGTCGCGAGGTCGTCCGGCTCGGTGCTCCCGAGCGGTGCGATATAAAGCTGTCCTGGCCCGACGCGGACGGCCAGCGGGTCACCCATCATCGGCTCCTTCCTGCGGCATCTCGGCCGCCGTTACTGCGCTGCGCTGGCGGCGAAGGTGGCCTCCACCACGTAGCGCGGAGTGTCGCTTTCCTCGTCCGGCTGCCAGCGCACCTGCTCGACGCGCGCGCCATGCAGCACCGTCTGTTCGTGCGTGAACCGCCCGAGCGCATCGACTGCCGTGCAGAGCTCGGCGGCTACAGCGGCCGCGGCAGCCTTCGTCGCGGCCCAGAGGTCGAACTGGATCAGGCACCGGTCGTCCGGGCCGGCGATGCGGGTGAGGACGACCTGCGGGAGTGCGGCGTCGTTCGAGAAGCCGAAGAAGACGCGGCCCTCGAGGTCGGGCAGCGCTTCACGGCCCCACGCCCGGATCGCGTCCTCGACGTCCACCCAGGTGTGCGGTTCGGCGACCATCAAGTCGCCCCGATCGCGCGGCGCACCGACGCCTGCGGCGGGCTCTGGCGGCTCCCAAACTCGATCGCAACAGCTCCTGACCCACGCATGCCCGCCTGCGCGAATGGGCCCTGCCGCCCGACGCCGGAGCGCGCGTAGGTCACGAGCTCGGCGCTCGCGGGAGGCCGGATGCGGTCACGGATGCGCTCGGCGTGCTGCTGCAGTGCGTCTGCGATCTCGGGGCCGTGATCCGCGAGCAACCGCTCGGTGGCGTCGTCGTGCAACACGAGCCTCATCTCGCACCCCCGCTCACCTGCTTGAGGCCTGCCTCGATGTGGTCGAGTCCGAGCCCCTGGCGGGGACGTGCCCAGACGACCTCGTACGTGGAACCGGTCTGCTCGTCCTGGACGCGATCGGTGTGGCGCAGATCGACCGGGTCGCAGGCGAGCCGGAACTCGACGACCTCCTGCGATCCGCCCGCGACGTGCTCGCGGCCGCTCGGCGACGAGATGTGCGCACGCACACCGCTCGCGACGGTGTCCGCCGCGGGCTGCGCGTCGTAGGGATCGCGGGTAGCGTCGACGGGCACGCGCAGTACCGCGATCGTGGTGGTGGCGAGCGGTACGGCCATCACTCCGCCTCCACGGTGACCAGCGCCCCGGCCAGCGAGCGCGCGAACTGCACGCGCTTCCGGCCGACGGTCGCCGACCCGTCGCGACCGACACGCACGCGCACGCGCTCCAGCTGCGACAAAGGCGCGGTAAGCGACGAAAGTGCTTCGTCAGGGGAGGTTCGGTCGCTTTGGTCGCTTACCGCGCGGCTCTGTTCGTCGTTCATCGCGTGCTCTCCCAGGGGAACGGGCCGATCGGGATCGGGTCGCCGCCACCCGCGACCGGGACGGGGTAGTCGGCGGCGGGCATCGCCCACGGCGAGGCAAGTTCGATCGCGCCCACGGCGGCGGTGCCCGCGGCCCGTCGCACGGCGCGGCGTTCGTCGCGGGTCATGTAGACGGCCGCCTGGACACCGCTTCGGTCGTACGAGACGGAGGCGTCCCCGAGGCTGGTCTGCGTGAGCGCGTCCGGGTTGCGAAAGGCGCGATAAGCGACCGCCAGCGCGACCTGCTCGACCACCGCGGGCACGTCGGTCAGCGCGCCCTCGTCATCCACCCAGTCCACACCGGCGTCTGCGCGGATCAACGCCGAGGCGTCGTCGAGCGCCGCCGCAGCGCGCTCGGCGTCGGCGCCTGTGAGCGTGACGCCCAGGCGGGCTTCGAGGGCGGACAGCGACGCGAGCGCGGGTGGCATCGCGGTTACGCCGGGGTGTACGGCGTGAAGGTGATCTTCACGGCGCGCACGTTCGCGGGGTCGCCGCCACTCTCGCCGTCCTCGACGGAGGCGGCGCCGGCGAAGGAAGAGACGACGGAGCGGTCGCGCAGGTAGTTCGGGTCGTAGTCCCGAATCCAGCGCAGCGCCAAGCCGTCGAACAGCGTGCTCGCGCCGAGCGCGACGCCCGACGGCACCTCGGGGGCGACGTTGGCGAAGGCGAACGCCGAGCTGTGCGCCGCGACCGCGAAGTCCGCGGAGAGCGACTGCACGTTGCCGATCACCGTGAAGCCCGCGATGCGGCCGATGATCGACTCGCGCAGCGCGCTGTCCGTGCCGGTCTCGACACGGATCGCGTTCTCCTTGAGCGCCGCCGCCTCGACCGTAGAACCGAGCAGCACGAAGCGCCCGGCGGCTGGCACCTTCGCGTCGTTGAGCGCCTTGCGGGCGTCCACGAGCGCCCGGTAGAAGGGCGAGTCCAGCGAACCCGCGGTGGGGTCGCTCTCGGCGTAGTCGACCTCCGCGGCGTAGGTCGCACCCTCGATCACGGTGGCGAGCGCGCTCTCCATCGCCTCGGCGACGGCGATGATCTGCGGGTTGAGGACCTGCGTGGCGAAGTCGGTGATGTCGAGGGTGAGCTCCTCGTCGGTGACCGCGACCGCCGAGTACGGGTGTTCGGTGAGCACCACCGGGACGGAGGTCTCGGCGATGTCGTCCAGGACGATCGGGTTGGTGCGCGTACGCCACTCGTAGTCCCGCGCGGTGAGGCGCGCGGGGACGCGGACGTTGACGGTGTCGTCCTTCGCGCCGCGGAAGTCGTCGATCCCGAGCCGGGTGACTAGGCGGGGCAGGACGAGCTCGCGGCGCAGCAGGCCGAGCGCGGTGCGGGAGATGGTCTCGGGCTTGAGGAAGGTGTTCGCCACAGGGCGCCTCCACGGGATGAGCTACAGCGGGTGAGCCGCTGCGACCTCCGTGTCGGCGTCGCGTGTGCGGGGTGGCTCGGCCTGGCGGCCGGGCCGGGTCGGTTCCTAGAACGCGGAGCGGGGCACCGCCTCCGCGAGCTTGGTCGGGTCGGTCTCCTCGGGCTCTGCTGCCGGGCGGGCGCCAGGACGGAGGCGTTCGCGTGGGCGGCGCGGCAGCTCCGTGTCGGGCTCGCCGCCGGCCGGGGCGAAGCTCGCGAGTAACTCGTCAGCGTCGGCCTCGAGGTCGTCCTCGCTGTCGCCGACCAGCCGACGCGCCTGGGTCTCCGTCAGGCCCTTCTTCAGCGCGACGCGCAGGCGGGCAGACTCACGCTCCGCGGCCGCGGCGCGGTCCTCGGCGGCGCGCCGGGCCTCGGCAAAACGCTCCTGCTCGGACTTACCCGACTCCTCGATGTCCGCGAGGCGGCGGGCTGCGTCGGCATTGTCCTTCGCCGCCTTCTCGTGCTTGCGCGCGAGCGCCTTCCACTTGGCGGCCTCGGCCTGCCAGTCCTTGTCGGGCTGGTCGTCCGGGGCGTCGTCAGGCTGCGGAACGAGTTCGTCGTCTGCCATGAGTCGAGGGTAGGCAGGCGGCATGGGCGGCAACAGGGGAAGTTGGCAGTAAGGATGAGGGCGCGCGAGTTCGGCCGGAACCCGAGATGGAATCGAACCCGTATCCTGCGAACATGGATGACGCCCATCTCGTCCGCGACGTCGGCATCGCACTCTCACTCGCGCTTGCGGGTGGTCTCGTTGCGCGCCGCCTCCGGATTTCTCCCATCATCGGTTACCTGGTCGCTGGGCTGATTATTGGCCCCTTTACACCCGGCTATCAGGCCAATCCGGAAACACTCCGCCAGCTTGCAGATGTCGGTCTGATCTTCCTGATGTTCGGCGTTGGCCTTCATTTCAACCTCAGCGAGCTCGCCTCGGCGAGACGAGTCGCGGTCCCGGCTGCGCTCGTCCAGGTTGCATTGGTAGTCGCGGCCTCATCCGTGTTCGCGGTACTCGTGGGTCTGCCGCTCCGGGAGGCGATCCTGTTGGGAATGGCCGCGAGTATCTCCAGCACAGTCGTGCTCGTCCGAGTTCTCGAAGAACGCGGGCTGATGGGCTCGGATACCGGCCGGACGCTGGTCGGGTGGCTGATCGTTCAGGACCTCGTCACGATCGTCATGCTCGTGTTTGTGCCGGTGCTCGCGGGCGGACAGCAAACCGACGATCTGTGGAGGGCACTGGGCACAGCACTTCGGGCTGGTGGGTTCGCGGCTCTGGCGCTGACTATCGGCGCGCGCCTCGTGCCATCGCTGCTGCGCTTTGTGGGCCGCACCGGCTCACGAGAGCTGTTTCTGCTTGCTGTTGTCTGCCTGTCGCTCGGCATCGCCATCGGCGCCGAGCTGGCGGGCACGTCCTTGGCGCTGGGCGCGTTCATCGCGGGCGTCACGGTCAGCGAGACGGAGGCAAGCCACCGGGCGGCAAGTGAGTTGCTGCCCCTGCGCGACGCCTTTGCGGTGCTCTTCTTCGTCGCGATCGGTATGCTCGTCAACCCCTTGTCGCCCGACACATCAGCCGCCCTGATCGGCGTCTCAGTCGTCGCCGTCATCGGTTTCAAGGCCCTCGCCGCAATGGCCGCGGCGACGCTATTCGGTGCAACCGGGCGCACGGTCCTCCTAGCTGCGTCCGGGCTCGCGCAGGCCGGCGAGTTCTCGTTCATCCTTGCGGAGGGCGGCCGAGGCGTCGGCCTGGTATCACCGGGCGCCTACCAGGCCCTCCTGATCGCAGCGGTAGTGTCGATTGCCATTAACCCTCTGCTGGTGAAGGCCGGTGAATCACGTGGCCGACAGCTGACCGATCGTCCACTATGGAGATGGATGAGGGGCGTCGAGCCTGAGGCTAGCAGCTCCCCGGAAACTGCCCCGGAGGTGGTGATTGTCGGCGCAGGCCGCGTGGGTCGGTTGGCTGGACGCGCCCTGGAAATGGTCGGGGTTTCGCACATCTACGTCGATACGAGCCTCGACCAGGTCCTCTTGCTGCAGGCGGAAGGGCGTGCGGCACACTGGGGGGATGCGAGTCGCGTAGAGATCTTGAAGGGTGTCGACATGGGGCAGGCCCGCTTGCTCGTCATCGCCGTCCCGGACGCGGACTCGGCTCAACTGATAGCAGAGAGTGCGCGCCAGTTGAACCCGGATCTGACGATTGTGGGTCGCGCTCACACGCTGACCGAGGTCGATCTACTCACGCGCGCCGGCGCAACGACGGTCTTCATTCCGGAGTTCGAGGGTGCAGCGGCGATCGTACGGCACGCACTCCTCCGACTCGGCATCGCTCCCGAGAAGGTCGCTGCCATCACGGAAGCGAGCCGGGCCGAGGAGTACGGGCACGGCAACATGTAGATACGCCCGCGACCTGTTCATCGGTCGGATCACTGAGAACGCAGGTATGGCATGCCGGACGGACTCATCTTACTGTCGGGCGTCGTCCTCGCGAGACTTCAGCACGCGTGTCGACGCATCCAGCCGCAGGGCGCAGCCCTGTCCTACTCCTGAGCCCGCGGCGATGATCACGGTAAGGTCGTTCCCGTAGGCCTACCGTGCTGCGGGAGTTCCGCTATCTACTGAGGCGCATCGCTCTCATGTGAGGTGCCGGCCGAGTGCATGGTCTGCCATGAGCGCGTTGGCGCCTGCCTCCGTCGGTGGGTGTACCGATCCGCAGCGGACATCCCGCCAGGCACGTTCAAGGCGGCTCCCGCGCTTGAGCGCACTCCCGCCGACGATGCGCACCGCCAGGTCAACGACAGTGATGGCCGACTGCGTGACCTCCACCTTGGTCGCGGCCTCCAGAGGGGAGAGGCCCGGGGCGGTGCGCTGCTCGCCGTCGGCTTCCGCCGCGGCTGACACGAGGATGGCCTCGGAGACGAGGAGGCGTCGCTCGATCTCTGCGAGCAGCCGTCTCACTTCGCTGGCGGCCGCGGCTGTCTGCCCGCTCCGGGGGCGCTGGATCGCACGCACCGCCTCATCTCGTGCGGCCCGTGCGATCCCCAGGTAGACGGCGGCCACCGGGAGGGCAAACCAGGGGCTCATAGCCGGGCGGCTGTCTCGACACGAGAAGGGGAATCGCGCGACGATGTCACGGTCCGAGACGGGCACGCCGGCGAAGTGGACGGTGTGAGATGCCGTGGCCCGCATCCCCGCGGTATCCCACGTCTCTTCGATCCCGACGTGGCTGTCATCCATCCGCACGAGGATTCGGGAGACATCACCCGAGCCGTCGCCCATCAATGCATAGACCACTGCGTAGGTGAGCACCGGGGCGAACGTCGAGTAGACCTTCTCGCCGTGCACCCGCCAGCGGCCTTCACCATCGGGGACGGCGGTCGTCGCCGGTGGAGCGTCGCCCTGCGGAGCGCCCATGACCGGCTCCGTGGCGAGGACGTTCAGGAGCGCAGCGTGCCCTGAGACCTCGCGGAATAGTTCCTCGCGACGCCATTCCGGCCACGTCCTGGCAAGACTCTCCGACCCGACGACCATCAGGTGCATGCCAATCCCGAGCGCGGTCGCCGGGTCAGACTCCGCCAGCGCCGCCTGGGCGAGCACCACATCCACCAGGCAGTGCGACCCGCCACCGTGGCGGTAGATGATGGGCGCCGCGTGGTACCCCACGGCACAGAGGTCATCGAGGAGTGCACGGTGCACCGTGCCGGTCTGATCGTGCAGGGCGGCTCCTGCGGAATGGCGCCGTCCCAGGTCACGCACCGTCTCGACGAGGCGCTCACGCCGCTCGTCACGGACTCTGAAGTTGCCGTTGATCGCGATCATGGGGCGTCCGTTCTTATCTCCGTCCCGGCGTAGGCGTCGGGGGTACGACTGATCCGCCTACTAACGCTGCCAGCGTGGCATCCGCGAACCGTTCCGGTGCGCCATCCGCACGGTCCATCCACAGGCCGAGCTCGATCAGCTCCACCTCCATGACGACGAAGCCGTGGTCAGTCACGACTCCATCGACCCGCGCGTACAGCGGCGACGAAGGCAGTGCCGCGATGACGCCTGCTGCAGCCCGTCGGAGATCGTCCGAAGCCTCCATGGCGGTCACGTTTCCTCCGTATTGGGAGTTCACGCGAAACTCGCTGGCAGAGGGCCGCTTCAGCAGCGCGAGGGTGAGGTCGCGTTCGTGTTCTTCGCAGGTGGGAGAACATCCCTGCGAAGAACACGAACGCGACCTCACCCTGCTCGCTGACCGCGGGCAGATACTCCTGCACGAGAAGCGGCCGGTCCGGCATGCCGAGGTCTGGCGGATCCTCCGTGAACTCCGAGAAATGCACGTGCCGCACGGCGAAGCCGCTCGCCCCCTTGGCGGGCTTGACGACAGCCTCCGGCCAACGGCGGTCGCGCATCACTGCTGCCACGCCCTCTGCAGACGTGGTATCCAGCGCCACCGTCAGCACGACAGGTATCCCCAGCCGTCCGAGTTCCAGCAGGTAGCGCTTGTCGAGGTTCCACCGGACGAGCGCAGGCGGATTCCAGACCGGGACGCCCGCTGCTTCGAGCAGCGAGAGCCAGCGGCGGAAACGGGGAAGGTCGTGGTGGTAGTTCCAGGTGGAGCGCAGGATGACCGCCCGAGCGGTGAGGAATGGCTGCGACTCCCCATCCCAGAAGGAGTGCTGGGCCTGGACGCCCCTTGCTTCTGGTGCATGCAAGTACGCCGCATCGCTTCGGGACGGATCTGGCCAATCGTTGCAAGTCGCGATCACCAGTGGCCCGCCCGACGTAGCCCGTTGAGACCTCTGTGTCGCCGACAAGCCGATGATCTTCATCCTCTGCCGCCGATCCGCGCGTGCGCCGTGGCGTACGGGAGCAGCGCGAGGTGGCGAGCGCGCTTCACCGCCAGGGCGACCCGCCGCTGGCACGAGCCTGAACACCCGCTCTTCCGCGCGGGCATGAGTTTCCCAGTCGGTTCGATGAAGCGCTCCAGGAACGCCGCGTCCTTGTAGCTGATCGGCTTGCGGTCCGCGCAGCGTTCACAGCCACGCGCGCGTATCGGGCGGCCTTGGCGTGACGGGAACCGTTGGCGCGGCTCGTTCTCGGACATCGCCTTACCCCTGTCGTTGCTTGCAGCGCGGACGCGTGGTGCAGATCACTCGGATCACGCCCTTGCGCCGCACGATCTGGCAGTCGTCGCACCGCTTCTTCACGGACGCGGAGACCCGCATCAGACCGCCTTCATCACCAGCGCACCGCCCCACGCGACGGCGAGCGTGACCACCACCGCGGCCAGGGCCTGCCGCGCCATCATCGCGAGCGCGAAACGCGTGCCGAGTTCCCGCGCCACCGTGAGTGCGGTTACCAGGCACGGCAACACCAGCCCTGCGAGGAACACGACGGCCAGCGTCTGCACCGCCGTCATCGACTCTACCGTCCCTTGTTCAGCCAGCAGCAGGAGTCCGTCCTTCCGCACCGAAGCCAGGATCGTCGGCAGCGCCGAGTCCGCCGGGAGGTTGAACAGCGCCATCACGGGGTACAGCCCCCGTGCCGCGAGCTCTAGAGCACCGGCCCAGGCGAGGAGTGAGGCGACCACGGTGATCCCAAAGAAGATCGGCAGCGCCTTCTGGAAGAACTCGCGCACCGTCCCGCTCGCCTCGCGCCAGATGGCTCCCATCGCCGGTCTCGCCAGGAAGGTCCGCTGCTCAACGACGAGTGCATTCAGTGGCGAACGCGCGATCGCTGGCGACGTGAGGCGTGCGTAGACGAGGGTCGCAAGCACGAGGATCACGAGGTACGGCACGACTAGGCTGCTCCGGCCGGCGGCGGCGAAGACCGCGAGCGTCGCGCCCAGTTGATACGAGCAGGCCGAGCCGAAGGCGATCGTCCCAACCGTCGTCGGCCGCGTGCAGCCGACGCACGACCGCGTCGAGATCACCGCCGGGACGTTGCAGCCGAAGCCCATCATCACCCGCGTCACGTCGCGGCCATGCAACCCCACCGGGCGCAGTAGTGGGTGCAAGGCCGTCCCGATGCGGTCGAC
>VGPB01000010.1 GCA_016875695.1 Chloroflexota bacterium
CACGACGAGTGGCAGGTCGCCGAGCGGCGCTACCTCTCCGACGGCTTCATGGCGGAGCTCGCCCAGACGCTTGAGCAGGACTCGGCGCCTGCTCGCACCCGCCGACGCCTCGCCAGCTGATCATGTATAACGACGACGCACCGCGGAACACTTCTCCACCACTCCACGGGACGTCATCCGGGCGAGCGGGGCCGTGGCAGCATTGTCAGACCCCCGCGCACGCGAGGGAGCCCCCACGATGCGCATCGAGCAGTTCGTCGACATTGCCGCCCCGCCCGAGCGCGTCTGGGCCGTGATGGCCGACGTGGAGCGCTGGCACGAGTGGACCGCCTCGATCACCAGCATCGAGCGCCTGGACGGCGGCGCGTTCGGCCTCGGCAGCAGGGCGCGCGTGCGCCAGCCCAGGCTCCGGCCGGCCCTCTTCACTGTCACGGCGTTCGAGTCGGTGGGCGGCTCCCGCGCGACGCGCACGCTCGAGCTCGCTGGGTGGCCGCTCGCGCTGATCGCCTCGTGGGTGCGCGGGCTGTCGACGCGCTATGTCGCGATGGAAGCGGCCGAGCTCAAGCAGCGCGCCGAGTAGCCGTGAACCGCCACTCGCAGCCGACCCTCGAAGGGCTCTGGCTCACGCTGCGCCCCGTCGCGGAGCGCGACCTTCCCGGCATCGTCGAGTGGCTGCGCGATCCGGACGTGCTGTACTGGTGGGACAACGCGCTCGACGGCGTGGACGCCGCGCGCCGCCAGTTCCTGGATCCGAGCTCCGAGCAGCCGCTGTGGAGCTTCCTGATCGAGGAGCAGGGGCGCGGCCTCGGCGCGATCCAGTGCCACCACCCGTATCACGGCGAGGACTCCGAGTTCACGGCCGGCGTCGACATCTTCGTCGCAGAGGCGCCGGCGCGCGGGCGCGGCGTCGGCACGGAGGCGGTGCGCATGATGCTGCAGCACCTGTTCGAGGTGCTGGGCGTGCACCGCGTGACGATCGACCCCGAGGCCGGGAACGCACGTGCTATCCGCGCGTACGAGAAGGCGGGCTTCCGCTTCGAAGGCCTGCTGCGCGACGCCGACCACATCCGCGGCGGCTACGTCGACACGCACTTCATGGCGATCCTCGCGGACGAGTGGCCGCAAGCGAAGGCGCGCTGGGAGCGCGAGCGCGCGGCAGATGGCTAGACTCGGGCCCTAAGACTCGATCAGGCGCCGAAGCTCCGGGTCCAAGTGCGCGGACCATGGGTTGGAGCGTGAGAACGGCATCTGCTCCTCGACGGGCAGGTCGGGATCGAGTGACGTCGGCCCGCGCGCCCCGTGTTCGATCGCCTCTACGACGAGCGGTACAGCTTCGCCGAGTATCCATCCCAAGTAGTCTTCGGCGGTGCCATAAGCAGGTATCTCAATCTCGAAGCCGTCGAGCTTCTGTGTGAATGCCACACTGCTCCGGTCGCCGCGAAAGAGGGGAGTCCAGGGCGCCACATCACGCCGTTCCTTGAGTGCCACGTCCCTGAGGCGTCCGATCGCCTGGCGGATGTCGTGACGCGTCAGCGCCTGCCACTGATCGATCAGGCAATGATCGCTGCGCTGACGTATCGCCCGATCTGCGCCGACGAGAGCGGTATCGGACCACGTCAAGAAGTTGGTGAAGTGGCGCTGCTCCCCATCGGACGCTGCGTCCCAGTGGATCGGCGGTCCGATGAACCAGAGCTCGAGCTCCACTGCCGCGAAGCGAATCGCCGAGTCGATTCCACCTCAACCTGCCCGCCACAACGTCTGACGAAGGTCCAGCGGAAGCGTGAACGCACCCATCGCTCGACCGACAGTGCGTTATGCCGCCGCGCCGGCGCGCAACGCCTGCGCAGCGGCCACCATGTGCTCGAGGGCCGGCACGGTCTCCTCGTAGCGGCGCGTTTTCAGGCCGCAGTCCGGGTTCACCCAGACGAGGTCCGGCGGGAGCACGGCGGTCGCCTGCCGCAGGCGGTCCGTCATCTCGGCGGCCGGTGGCACGCGCGGCGAGTGGATGTCGTACACGCCGGGGCCGATCTCCTTGTCGTACGAGAAGCGCCGAAACACGTCGAGCAGCTCCGCATCGGAGCGCGAGTTCTCGATCGAGATCACGTCAGCGTCGAGATCGGAGATGGCCTGGATGATCTCGTTGAACTCGCTGTAGCACATGTGCGTGTGGATCTGCGTGTCGTCGCGCACGCCAGCCGTCGCGAGCCGGAAGCACGGCACCGCCCAGCCGAGGTAGCTCGTCCAGTCCGAGCGCCGCAGCGGCAGGCCCTCGCGCAGCGCGGGCTCGTCGATCTGGATCACCGCGATGGCCGCCGCCTCCAGGTCCGCGACCTCGTCGCGGATCGCGAGGGCGACCTGCCGGCACGTCTCAGCGCGCGGCTGGTCGTCGCGCACGAACGACCAGTTGAGCACGGTCACCGGGCCGGTGAGCATCCCCTTCATCGGCTTCTGCGTGAGCGACTGCGCGTAGGTGATCCAGCGCACCGTCATCGGGTCCGGCCGCGACACGTCGCCGTAGATGATCGGCGGCTTTACGTTGCGCGAGCCGTACGACTGCACCCAGCCGAAGCGCGTGAACGCGAAGCCCGCGAGCTGCTCGCCGAAGTACTCCACCATGTCGTTGCGCTCGGGCTCGCCGTGCACCAGCACATCGAGGCCCAGCTGCTCCTGTAGCGTGACCACTCGCGCGATCTCGTCGCGGATCACCTGCTCGTACGCGGCCTCGTCGAGCTCGCCGTCGTCGAAGCGGCGGCGCGCGCGACGCAGCTCGTCGGTCTGCGGGAACGAGCCGATGGTCGTCGTCGGGAACGGTGGCAGGTTGAGCCGCGCGCGCTGCGCGCGCCGCCGCTCCACCACCGCGCCGGCGCGCGCGTAGTCGGCGTCGTTCGTGGCGGCCACCCGCGCGCGCACTGCCGGGTCGTTCGTTCGCGCCGAGGCGCGCCGCGAGGCCAGCGCCGAGCGCGTCGCCGCGAGTTGGTCCGCCGCCCCCTCGGGGTCGTCCGCCAGCCGCGCGAGCGTCGCAACCTCCTCTACCTTCTCGTGCGCGAACGCGAGCCACGAGCGCAGCTCTTGGTCGAGCCGCGTCTCGCGCTCGAGCGTGAGCGGGACGTGCTGCAGCGAGCCCGCGGTGGACACGATCACGCGGTCCGGGCCGACCAGCGTGCCGAGCTCCGCCAGCAGCGCGCGCGACGCGTCGAGGTCGTTGCGCCACACGTTGCGCCCGTCGACGACTCCCGCAGCGAGGAACTTGCCGCCCGGCAGCCCGTGCGCGCGCACGAGCTCCAGGTTGCGGCGCCCGCGCACGAAGTCGAGCCCGATCGCCGCGACTGGCAGCGCGGTCAGTGCGGGATACGCCGCGTCGACATCGCCGAAGTACGTCTGCACCAGCAACTGCGTCTCGCCGGCCTCCGCCGCGAGCGCCGCGTACGCCCCGCTGAGCGCAGTGAGCTCCTCCGGCGTGCGGTCCTGCACGAGCACGGGCTCGTCGAACTGCACCCAGCGCGCGCCCGCGTCGCTTAGCGCGGCCAGCACCTCTCGGTACACGGCGAGCACCGCCGGCAGCAGCGTCAGCCGGTCGAAGTCCGCGGGCGCGTCGTGCGCCTTGCCCAGCAGCAGCCAGCTCAGCGGCCCGATGAGCACCGGCACGGTCTCGATGCCCGCCGCGCGCGCCTCGCGGTACTCGTCGACGGCCTTGGTCGTCGCCAGGTGGAAGCGCATGCCGGGTCGCAGCTCCGGCACGAGGTAGTGGTAGTTCGTGTCGAACCACTTGGTCATCTCGATCGCTGTGACGTCGAGCCCCGTGCGCTGCGCGCCGCGCGCCATCGCAAAGTAGGTGTCGAGGTCTACCGCGCCGTTCGCGCCGCCGTAGCGCTCCGGCACCGCACCGAGCATGGCCGTGGTGTCAAGCACCTGGTCGTAGTAGCTGAAGGTGTTCGAGGGAACCAGGTCGATGCCCGCGTCGCGCATGCGCGTCCACGCCTCGAGCCGCAGCGCGCGGGCGGCCGCTTCGAGCTGCTCGCGCGGCAGCTCGCCGTCCCAGTACGCCTCGGTCGCACGCTTGAGCTCGCGCCGCGTGCCGATGCGCGGGTAGCCGACGATGTGTGCGAGTGCCATGAGCCTTCGGCTCCTCCCTCCGGGGTGCGGTGCGCAGCGGGCGGGTCGGGTGCGGGTACGAGTATAGGCCGCGGGCGGGGAGGGGCTATGACCGCCCTGTGGGCGCCCGAGGCTGCTCCGGACGCCACCGCTCGCGACGCTCCCGCGCGCCCCCTGCCGCCGCCGGACCGCCGCCGCTTCGCTCCCGCGTCAGGCCGCGAGATAGCCTACTGACGCCACCAGCCCGAGGCCGTACCTAGCCGCGTAGTACAGCGCCAGCGGCTGCACGCCCCGGCGCACCAGCAGCGCGACGGCGAGCAGCGCCACTGCGCCGATGATCGGCAGGTCGGCGCCGGTCTCCTCGAGCGCGAGGTTCGCGAAGATCGCAGCGGCGACGGCCAGCGCGTTCGCGACCAGCAGCGCGCGGTCGCGCACGCCGACGGCCCGCTGTGGCGTCAGCGCCTCGAGCGCGAGCAGCACGACGTTGATCGTGACGAATCCGGCGAAGAACACCCAGTGCGAGAACTCGTCGTCGTTGAACGCCACGATTTCACAGAGCCGGTTGGCGTCGTCCGCGCAGAAGCGTACGTGCAGATAGTTCGTCACCTCGTGCGCGCCGTAGCCCGCGGCCAGCAGGTACACGCCCACCGCGAACACGACATCGAGCGCGGCGACCGCGCCGGCCGGCGCCCGCCCCGCGTCGCGCTCGATGAGTCGCTTCACGAGTACGAGCGCCACGAGGCTCGCGAGCGACTAGCGACGACAAGGGCCGTCTCTCAGATTCAGAGAGGCGGCCCTTGTTTCGTGTCGTGACTATCGTTGACGGTCGATTACGGCGGTAGATCGACGCGCTTTGCTTGCTGCGTTGCTTGTTTCCATTTCACCCGTAGGCGGCAAGGCGATCCAGAGTCTTGCGGTATTTCTGGATGAACGCCGGGATTTCTCCTGACGTGCCGTAGAACACTGCCGAGTCGATCCCTTCCTTGTCTGTCAGCCCGAGTTCCCGCCGGATACGCAGAACACCGGGCTTGTCGATCTCGTCTCCGTCGTTGCGAGCACCGGCTACCGTTACTCGTTGACCACGACGGATCGCGATGCTGTTGCCCTCTCGTTGTTCAAATGAACAGCCGTGCTCGGCGAGGATTGTTCTCAGCGCGCACCAGCGCATCCGACGTTGATCACTGGTGACGGCGCGCGAGTTGGCGGAAAGCCACTGTGCCGCATAGTTAGTTTCGTCGTCAGCGGCCTTCCCAACGGTGGGCATGTCGTGCCCAGCGAGCGCAATCGCAAAATCGAAGAGTTCGTCTTCGTCAGCCGTTGCCACCAGCCCGTTCAGGTCGTGAAAGACGAGAAGAGACACGATCGCAGTTCGCTTATTTCCGTTGATAAACGGGTGATCGTGGATAAGGGCGTGAAGTAAGGCGGCTCCGGCCATCTCCACGGTTGGGTACTTCAGGACGCGACCGAGTGATGTTCGAGGG
This sequence comes from Chloroflexota bacterium, assembly GCA_016875695.1. Taxonomy (GTDB): domain Bacteria; phylum Chloroflexota; class Dehalococcoidia; order UBA2979; family UBA2979; genus SHYP01. The sequence goes on from VGPB01000010.1 coordinate 5,574, forward strand.
CGGCCAAGCGCGGACTGGAAGAGTTTACCTCGATCTATCGTTCCAGCAGGTGTGATCGGATCATCGCTAGTCGCATAGTCATCCACTAGTTGCATGTGGATTTGCATCACAAGCGCGGAGGTCAAGTAGTCCATCTGACCTCGAACAACGTCACCAATAGTCACAGGCTTCGCGGTGGAAGCCGCGGCTGGGGCCACGATCTGAGGCGTTGCCTCCCTTGCTGTCCTCCGAGTGTCGGAGGCCATAGAAGATCTCTCAGGGGCGATCGCGGTCTGTTCGACGAGACCTAGCGCGATCTCAGCGCGCCTAAGCGCATCGCGCGAGACAAGATTCTCGGGTGTGGCCGCGGCAATCCCGGCGAGTGTGAGGCGTCGTAGCGCCTCCTCCGCAGGGAGGTTGGCACGGCTCGCGAGGTGACGGATGCGGCGACCTGTGGCCATGCGCGGAGAATACGACTTCCGCCGTCCCCGGTGCCTTCGCGCGGATTATCCAGTCCTGAGTGGTCGCCCACCGGCCCACCCCTTCCACAGTGCCTCCCGGCCCCGTGAGGGCGCGTAGGCGATGCGTGCGGCCCTCGGAGCGGAAGGGGGAACGCCCCGAGGGCCGCACGCGGGAGCGGTCTACTCGTCGATGACGATCGCGGGCGTCGCGGGCTCGGGCGTGTGACGACGACGCGGCGCGGGCTCCTCGGTCGAGGGCTCGATCAACTGACCGCCCTTGATGACCGAGACGCGCGACAGGTCGATCTCGGCCTCGTCTCACGGATCGGCGGGAAGTACCTCGTGACCACGCCGAAGACGAAGCGGAGCCGCCGTGAGGTGACCCTGACGCCTCGGGCCGCCGAAGCCATGAAGCGGCATCGGACGGCTCAGAAGGAAGCCCGGCTCCTCGTCGGCGGGGCGTGGTAAGGGCCGTGGAAGGACGAGGCTGGGAGCCGGTGGGATTTGTGCTTCACGGACGACTATGGCCGTCCGCTTGATGGTCGGCGCGTCCGGTACGAGTTCGATCGGTTGCTGAAGGCGGCAGAGGTGCGGCACGTCCGCATCCACTCGGTCCGGCATGGGGTCGCGACAGCGTTGCTGGCCGAGGGGTTCTCACCTCGCGTGGTGATGGACACCCTCGGCCACAACCAGATCACGACCACCCTCGGCATCTACGGACACACGATGCGCGAGGTTCACGAAGTCGCCGCCGTCGAGATTGCGAGGTACATCGGCGGCTGATTTTCGCGTTGCTTGTTGGCTTGCTTGTTACCCTCTCGGTCGCATCCGGCGTCACGCGGAATCCCGTGTAATCACAGGGCTTCCTAACTACAGCCGCTTGTAGCGCCGCAGTTCATGCACTTCAGACAGGTGCCGTTGCGCACCATCATCAGCTGGCCGCACTCGTCGCAGGGGTCGCCTTCGAAGCCGCGCTGGCGGGCCTGCGAGACGCGCACGGCCTGTGCGGTGTGCAGCGGGAGCTGCACGAACGTCGGCGCCACGACGGCCGGCGGCAGCTGCGGGACGGGCGCGCCCGGTAGCTCCGGCGCGGGGGTCGAGGGCGGCTCGGGCGTCGCGGCGGGCGACAGCGGCTGCGTGTGCGGCAGCGCGCTGCCGGGCGCCGGCGCAACCGCCGCACCCGAGCCGTCGCCTGCCTCGGAGGCGAGCGCCGCGCCCGGCACCGCGGCCGGCGGGTACGCCGCGCGCGACTCGATGTCGAGCTTTGCCGGCGCCTCCAAGGCAAGCTCCGGCCCGAAGTGCGCCAGGTCATCGCGACCGAGGTAGCTCATCGCCAGCTCGCGGAAGATGTAGTCGATGATCGACGTCGCCATGCGGATGCGGTCGTGGCCCGCGACGAGGCCGTTCGGCTCGAACTTCTGGAAGATGAACGAGTCCACGTAGGCGTCGAGGGGCACGCCGTGCTGCAGGCCGATCGACACCGCGATCGCGAAGCAGTTCATCAGCGCGCCGAACGACGCGCCTTCCTTGGACATCGACACGAAAAGCTCGCCGAGGCGCGGCGCGCCGGTCAGCGGGTCCGGCTGCGCGAACTCGCCGGTGTGCAGGTAGATCGAGTGGCCGCCCACCTGCGCCTTCTGCGCGTAGCCGCGGCGGCGCGCGGGAAGCGACTCGCGCGCGCCGCGCTCGAGCTCCGCCGCGTAGCGCGCCGCGATGTGTTGCGCCGCCAGCACCGCGGGATGCTCGGCGGTCCGCTGCTCGGCGGCGGACGCCGCGTCGTCGTCGTCCGCGTCGAGCTCGTCGTCGGGCGCGTCCCACAGCGCGGAGGCGAGCGGCTGCGAGAGCTTGGAACCGTCGCGGTACAGCGCCAGGGCCTTCACCATGGTGTCGGCAGCCGCCATGTACACGTCGGCGACGTCCTGCACGGTCGCGTCGAAGGGCAGGTTGATTGTCTTCGAGATCGCGCCGGAGAGGAACGGCTGCGCGCCAGCCATGATGCGCACATGCGCGAGCGGCGCGATGTAGCGCGTGCCGTACTTGCCGCAGCGGTTCGCGCAGTCGAACACTGCGTAGTGCTCGTCGCGCAGGTGCGGCGCGCCCTCGACCGTCATGCGGCCGCCGATGTGGTCGTTCGCCTCCTCGATTTCGGCGCGGGTGAAGCCGAGGCCTTCCAGCACGGAGAACGTGGGGTCGGCGAGCTGCGCGTCGCTGAAGCCTAGCACGTCGCGGCAGAACGCCTCGCCCAGCGCGTAGTGGTTGAAGGCGAACGTGATGTCGAAGGCCGCGGGCAGCGCCGCGTCGATGGCGTCGAGTAGCGCCGGGGTGAAGCCACGCGCGGCGAGTGACGCGCGGTTGATGTGCGGCGCGCCGTCGAGCGTCGCGGTGCCCGCGCAGTACGCCACGATTGCGACCGTCTGCTCGGCGCTGTAGCCCAGGCGCCGCAGCGCGCCGGGCACCGACTGGTTGATGATGCGGAAGTAGCCCCCGCCGGCGAGCTTCTTGAATTTCACGAGCGCGAAGTCCGGCTCGACGCCCGTCGTGTCGCAGTCCATCAGCAGGCCGATCGTGCCCGTCGGCGCGATCAGCGTCGTCTGCGCGTTGCGGTAGCCGTGTGTCTCGCCGAGCACGAGTGCGCGGTCCCACGCGCGCTGCGCGGCGGTCAGCAGGTCGCGCGGGCACGCGGCTGCGTCGAGGGGCTGCGGCAGCACGGTCAACTCTTCGTACTCGGACGCGGGGCGCGCGTAGGCAGCGCGCCGGTGGTTGCGCATCACGCGCAGCATCGCCGCGCGATTCTCTGCGTAGCGCGGGAACGCTCCCAGCGCGGCCGCTAGCTCTGCCGAGGTGGCGTAGGCGACGCCCGTAAGGATCGCGGTGAGCGCGCCCGCCTGCGCGAGCGCCTCCCCCGAGTCGTACGGGATGCCCTGCACCATGAGCAGCGCGCCGAGGTTCGCGTAGCCGAGGCCGAGCGTGCGGTACTCGTACGAGCGCTGCGCGATCGGCTGGCTCGGATACTGCGCCATGAGCACCGAGATCTCGAGCACGATCGTCCATAGCCGCGCTGCATGCTCGTACGCGTCGATGTCGAAGATGCCGCGCTCCTGGTCGTAGAACGCGAGCAGGTTCAGCGACGCGAGGTTGCACGCCGTGTCGTCGAGGAACATGTACTCGCTGCACGGGTTCGAGGCGTTGATGCGCCCGCCCGCCGGCGTCGTGTGCCACTCGTTGATCGTCGTATCGTACTGTAGCCCGGGGTCGGCCGACTGCCACGCCGCGTGCGCGATGCGATCCCAGAGCGCGCGCGCCGGCAGCGTGCGATGCACCGCGCCGTCGGTGCGGCGCGTGAGCTGCCAGTCCGCGCCCGCGCGCACGGCGTTGAGGAAGCGCGCATCCACGCGCACTGAGTTGTTCGCGTTCTGGCCGGCGACCGTCAGGTACGCCTCGCCCTGCCAGTCCGTGTCGAATTCGCGCAGCGCGAGCGGCGCGGCGCCGTGCTGCGCGAGTTGCAGCGCGCGCTGGATGTACGCCTCCGGCACGCTGTCGCGCCGCGCGCGCGCGATCGCGCGGCGCAGCGGGCGGTTCGTCGCCGCGTCGAAGCCGCCTGCAGCGGCCTCGACGACGGCCGCGAGCGCGCGGCGGATCACGCGCGAGCCCGCGACCAGCGCGGCGACCTTCTGCTCCTCGACAGCCTTCCAGTCGACGAACGTCTCGACGTCGGGGTGGTCGGCGTCGACGATCACCATCTTGGCCGCGCGCCGCGTGGTGCCGCCCGACTTGATCGCGCCGGCCGCACGGTCGCCGATCTTCAGGAACGACATCAGTCCGGACGAGCGGCCGCCGCCGGACAGCGGCTCGCCCTCGCCGCGGAGGGCGGAGAAGTTGGAGCCGGTGCCGGAGCCGTACTTGAAGATGCGCGCCTCGCGCGTCCACAGGTCCATGATCCCGCCGTCGTTGACCAGGTCGTCGGCGACCGACTGGATGAAGCACGCGTGCGGCTGTGGGCGCTCGTACGCGCTCGTTGACGCCGTGAGCTCGCCCGAGGCGGGGTCGACGTACCAGTGGCCCTGCGCCGGGCCGGTGATGCCGTACGCCCAGTGCAGGCCCGTGTTGAACCACTGCGGCGAGTTCGGCGCCGCGCGCTGCGTGGCGAGCATGTGGCACAGCTCGTCGTAGAACGCCGCCGCGTCATCCTCCGCGTCGAAGTAGCCGTGCTTCCAGCCCCAGTACGTCCAGGTGCCGGCGAGGCGGTGGAAGGCCTGCCGCGCGTCGGTCTCGCCGTCGGAGTCGTGGGCGTGCGGCTCGGGCTCGGAGCGCCAGAGCCACGGCGGCACGTCGGCCTCCCACGCATGGCGCAGCGCGGAGGGCACGCCGCGCTTGCGCAGGTACTTCTGCGCCATGATGTCGACGGCGACCTGCGACCAGGCGGTCGGCATCTGCAACGCGGACGCCTCGAACACCGCCGAGCCGTCCGGATTGACGATGCGCGACTCGCGGGTGGCGAACTCGACGCCTGCGTAAGGGTCGTGGCCGGGGCGAGTGAAGCGGCGAGCGATGCGCATCCGTGCCTCCTGTCGAGGCTGTGCGAGCCCGGTGCGCTAGCCGGTCGGATGGGGCTGGCGCGCGGGCCCACAGGCTTATGGGAAACCGCGTACCCGCGTAAGCAGTAACACGCGGCCGGATGGGGACTGTAGGCCTCGCGGGGCAGCCCGTCAATGCGCGCAAGCGGGTGAGCATCTCGAGGCCCTGGCGACGCCGTTGTGATGACGCTGGCCCGGCGCTCAGCCGCCGCGGGCCGGCCGCTCGACCACGAATGCGCCCCGCGCCGCGCGCTTCATCCAGCGCGCGTACTCGCGCTCGGACCAGCCACGATCGATGGTTAGCGCCTCCCACGTGGGAATCGAGAGCATCGCCCCTAGCAGGTCCGCCGCGCGTGCCGGCCGCCACCCGGGCGCGAGCAGCCCGTCGCGGCGGAGCGCTTCGACGATGAACCCGCAGCGGTCGCGCACCAGCGCCATGCGGTCGTCCCAGGCGGCCGCGGCCGCGCTGTCCGTCACGTGCAGCTCCAGCAGCGCGCGGGCGAGGCCGTGGATGCGTGGGACGTAGCCCCCCCAGAACTCGATGTACGCGTCGAGGAGATCGAGGCTTCCCCGTGCGCGCTCGACGCGCGCGAGCCGCCGTTCGAGCCCCTCTACCGCATCGGCGTGGCGTACGGTCGCGATGAGCAGCGCGGCGCGCGTGGGGTAGTGGAGGTAGACGGCTTGCCGCGCGACGCCGGCGGCGGCGGCGACGTCGGCGACGCGGACGCCCTGCCCGCGGCGCTTCTGTAGCAGCTGGCGGGCGGCGTCCAGGATGCGCTCGGGCGCGCCGGCGCCGCCGTCGCGCTGGGGCCTGCTGGAGTGCGTGGTCGCCACGGGCGCGCAGCCGGTGACCGAGTGCGCGTCGGACTTCGGCGACTTCACGCTCGCCGTGGCGGTCCCGACGGAGGATGGCGTGCCCGCGGGCATCGGGCCGCGCCGCAGCGCGCTGGACGCCGTGTTGGTGCAGGCGGTGGTCGCCGCGGGCGCCGAGCTGCACGAGCGCGCCACCGTCGCGGCGCTGGTGCAGGACGGTGTGCGCGTGCGCGGGGCGCGCGTGCGCACGCTGAAGGGCGGCGCGGCGTAGTTCACCGCACCGGTCGTCGTCGACGCAGACGGTAAGCACTCGACGATCGCGCGGCTCGCCGGCGCGCCTGCCTACCGCGAGCGGCCGGCGCTCACGTGCTGGTACTACAGCTACTGGGATGGGCTGGCCACGCGCGCGCTCGAGGCGTACCGGCGCCCGGGCGCGGCGATGTTCGTCTTCCCGACGAACGATGCTCGCACGCTGGTCGCGACCGGCTGGCCGCACTCGGAGTTCGAGCGCGTGCGCCGCGACATCGACACGGCATCGCTCGCTACGCTCGGGGCGATCCCTGCGCTGCGTGAACGGTTGGCCGGCGCGAGCCGCACTGAGCGCTACTACGGCATGGCGGACCTGCCGAACTTCTTCTGCCAGCCCTGCGGCCCCGGCTGGGTGCTGGTGGGCGACGCGGGGCACCACACCGATCCGCTCAGCGCGCGCGGGATCAGCAACGCGCTCGCCGACGCCGAGCGAGCGGCCGAGGCGATCGCCGACGGTCTCACCGGCAACGAGACGATCGAGGCGGCGCTCGCCGGCTACTGGCGCGAGCGCGACGCGCGCGCGATCCCCGACCACGAGCTCAACATGGCGGAAGCGCAGCTCGAGCACGTCGCGCCGGCCGCGCTCGCGCTGCGCGCCGCGCTGCGCAACGACCCGGAGGAGGCCGGCCGCTTCTACGCCGCGCGGTTCGGGGTCACGCCGCTCCACGAGTACATGGCGCCCGAGCACCTGCGCAGCGTCGTCGCGCGCGCCACGGCGGTGGCCGCTCGCTAGCGCGGGCCGCGCTACGCCGGCGCAGCGCCGGCCAGCGCCTCGAGCTCCGCGGGCGCGCTGGGGATGCCGCGCGATAGGTTCTCGTGGCCGGTGCGCGTGACGAGGATGTCGTCCTCGATGCGCACGCCGATGCCCCGCAGCGCGCGCGGCGCCTTCGCGTCCGGCGCGATGTACAGCCCGGGCTCCACCGTCAGCACCATCCCGGGACGCAGCACCACCGAAGCGGTGGGCTTGCTGTCGGCGCCGTCCGCTCCCGGCGGCTCGCGGTACGCGCCCACGTCGTGCACGTCCAGGCCCAGCCAGTGCGACGTCGCGTGCATGAAATAAGGCCGGTACGCGGCGTCCTTCGTCAGCTGCGCGCGCGTACCCCGGAGCACGCCGAGGTCGCGCAGTCCGTCGACAATCACACGCAGCGCGCGCTCGTGCACCTCGTGGAAGCGTACGCCCGGCGCGACGAGCGCGATCGCCGCGGCCTGGGCGGCGAGCACCACGTCGTACACCGCGCGCTGCGCGGCGCTGAAGCGCCCGTTGGCGGGGAACGTGCGCGTGACGTCGGCGCCGTAGTAGTCGTACTCGGCGCCCGTGTCCAGCAGCAGCAGTTCGCCGTCACGGATCTCCGCGCGGTTCGCCGTGTAGTGCAGCGTGCAGGCGTTGGCGCCGGCGGCGACGATCGAGGGGAAGCCGTTGCGCGGCGAGCCGAGGCGCCGGTACTCCGCCTCGAGCACCGCCTGCACCTCGTACTCGTGCAGGCCGGGACGCGTCGCGCGCATCGCCGCGGCGATCCCCGCGCCCGTGATGTCGATGGCGCGCCGCAGCGCCGCCACCTCCTCCGCCGACTTTACCACGCGCTGCGCCGCCACCAGCGCGAACGGGTCCAGCACGCGCTCGATCGCCGTCGCGCCGCGCTGTGCCATGCCCCGGCGCGCCGCGATCGTGCGCGTCAGCAGCCGCTCCACGCGCTCGTCCGCCCCGAACGAGTAGTACACCGTGTCGCAGCCGTCGAGCAGCTGCGGCAGCCGCTGGTCGAGCTCCTCGACGGGGTACGCCGCGTCCGCGCCGTACCGCTCGACCGCGCCCTCCACGCCCGCCCGCGGGCCTACCCAGATCGCCATCGCCGGGTCGTGGGGCCGCACGAACAGGACGTAGGGCTGCGCGTGCCCCGGGCGCAGCAGCGCGACCGCGTCGGGCTCCTCAAAGCCGGTGAGGTAGTAGAACGTCGAGGGCTGGCGGAACTCGTGCTCGACGTCGCCGTTGCGCATCGCGTCGTGGCCGGCGGCGAACAGCGCCGCCGTACGGCGGCCGGCGCGCGCCAGCTCCCGCGCGAGGCGCGCGCGGCGCCGGGCGAACGCGTCAAAGGCGCGTGGCGTCGCCGGCGCCCGAGCCGGCCGGGCGCCGCTCGCCCCACGAGGGCTCACCCCTGCGCCTAGCGCGAAGCCGTGCGGGCGCCGCGCGGCGCGGCCGCCGCCGCCCGCCTCGAGATGCGCTTCCACACCAGAGTCTGCTGCTGCTCGTCGGTCCAGGTGGAGCGCACCTTCAGGCCGAGCTCTTTGGAGGCCTCCTGCAGCAGCCGCTTCACGGTCGTGGGCTTCTCGTTGGGCTGCAGCTCGATCTTGCCGGCATCCATGGTGCGCAAGGCTTCTACGTAGCGGCGCCGTTCTTCGGCGTTCTGGCGGCCGCGCCCAATCACGACGTCGACGGGGGCCATCTTCGTGAATTTCGCCATGTCGGGGGCGGTTCCTTTCCACGACTGTCCGTTGTTGTTGGGCGTGCGCCAACCACTATAGCGGATGCGAGTTTCAGGGTCTTCACGGCACGCCGATGCGCGCGTTTGCGGCGGCGCTGCGAACGCCGCGCTCGCGATGGCCCAATATTGCGCGGGAATCAGCACAGACGTGGTGCCCCCGCCAGGACTCGAACCTGGGCGCACGGTTTAGGAAACCGCTGCTCTATCCACTGAGCTACGAGGGCATGCGCCGGTCGCCTCAAGAATCCGGCAATGCGCGCGCCTTCGCAAGGCGCGCGCTCGGTCGCCGCGCCGCGTCAGCGCGTCTCGCGCACGATCTGGATCAGCACCCCGCCCGCCGAGCGCGGGTGGATCCACGCGAAGTCGGCGTCGACGGGCCCGACGAGCTCTAGGCCGCGGTCGCGCACAAAGTCGGCGGCTGCGCTCACGTCGCGCGTCGCGAATGCTAGGTGGTGCATCGTGCCGTCGGCCGCGCCGCCGTAGCGCGCGAGGAAGCGGGCGGTGCCGCTCGCTGCGTCCTCGGGTAGCACCGCGACGATGCCCCCGCTGTCGCCGCCCAGCGGGATCGCGAGCACTCGCACGTGCTCGCGTTCGACGAGGCGGCCGCCCTTGAGCGCTGGCGTGCGCAGCGTGTCGACGCGGAAGCCCATCACGTTGCACCACAGCCGCCGCGCGGCCTCGAGGTCCGCGGTCACGACGCCGATGTGATGCAGTCGTGTGAAGACGCCCGCGCCCTGGTAGCGGTCGCCGACGCGATGGTTGTCGGGCGTCCAGATCTCGAGCAGCACGCCGAGGCAGTCGCGCGGGTGGAAGAACGCGACCTGCTGCCACGGCTCGTTCGAGGCGATCTGCTCCGGCGGCGCCGCGATCTGCGTCAGGCCGGACGCGCGCAGGTGCGCCACGTCGTCGGCGACGTTCGTGGAGTGCAGGCAGATGTGGTGCAGCGCGCCCACGCCGCCGCGCGCTTGCACGAAGCGGTGGGTGCCGCCGGGCGGCGTGCCATCCACCGGCGGCGCGTTCAGCTCCAGCTCGGCGTTGCCGATCGGGATGTCGAGGATGTCGGTGGGGTCGGGCCCGCGCTGCAGGTTGCCGCCCGGCAGCGGTGAGCGCGTGGTGTCAACGCGCAGCCCGAGCCCATCGGCGAACACCCGCTTCGCGTCGAGCAGGTTCGCGACCGCGAGGCCCGCGTGGTGGATGCGGTCAAACATGGTCGGCTCCTCGTCCCGTGCGCGGCCCCGGCGCGGGGCCGCCGGGGACTGTAGCCGAAGGCTGGGCTTCGTGGGGTGCGCCGTATTGACAGCGGCGGCGCGGCGGCGCTAGCTAGGCTCCGCTCGCGGCAGCACGGCGGGCCTCCACGGAGTGGCGAGGGAAGGGGTGCAACATGACGACGACGATCGCCGAGGCCGCCTGGCAGACTGCCTGGCAGCCGATGATCGACGCGGTGGGCCGCGACTTTTCGGGCGGCGTCAAGCAGAAGGCGATCGAGGACGTGGAGCGCTCGAGCGTGCGCCGCTACTGCGAGCCGCTGGAGTTCGACTGCCCGCTGCATTACGATGAAGCCGTCGCCCGGGAGCACGGCTATCGGGGCATCGTCGCGCCGTTCAGCGGCATCACGCAGACGTGGATCAACGACGGGCTATGGCGGCCCGGCGAAGCGACGCTGTACCCGGCAGCGGAGCCCAACAAGAACGCGCGACAGCACATCCAGCGCCGCAACGACGCGCCGGAGCCGCCCCAGCCGCCAACCACCGCCGCTTTCGCGACCGACATCGAGATCGAGTACTTCGAGCCGGTGTGCGTCGGCGACCGCCTGACGGCGAGCGGGCGCAAGCTCCTGTCGGTGCTGCCGAAGGAGACGAGCGTGGGGCGCGGCGCGTTCATCCAGTGGGAGCGCCAGGTGCACAACCAGCGCGGCGAGCTGGTCGCGCAGATCCGCAACGGCGGCTACAGCTACGTGCCGTTCGAGCGTCCGGCGCAGGCGCAGGTCGGTAGCAACGTCGCGCCGCGGCCGCAGGGCCCGATCATGGAGCCGATCGCCGCGCCGCAGGCGGCCGGCCTCGACGTCCGCCCCGCGGACTGGTCGACGCAGCGCTACTTCGAGGACGTTACGGAGGGCGACGCGGTCCCGCCGCTGGTCTTCAACATGACGGTGTACCGCCTCGTCGTCGAAGCCGGCGCCAACCGCGACTTCGAGCCGATCCACCACAACACGCCGTACACGCAGGCCTCCGGCGCGCCGGACATGTACGCGAACAACGTCTTCATCCAGGGCATGTGGGAGCGCACCGTGCGCGAGTTCATCGGCCTCGGCGGACGCTTCAAGAAGACCGGGCCGTTCCGCATGAAGATCTTCAACACGGTCGGCGAGACGGTGGTCACGAAGGGGACTGTCAAGCGCAAGTGGCAGGAGGGCGCCGAGCACCTCGTGGAGCTCGAGATCTGGAGCGAGCACTCGCGCGGCGTGTCGGTGGGCCCGGGGCCGGTGCTCGTCTCGCTGCCGTCGCGCGGGTAGCAGCCGCGCCAGGAGTGCGGAGGCCGCGCTCCCTCCGCACGGCATCGGGCGCGGCCTTCGCGTGTGCGCGGCGTGGCGACCGGCCGCGACGCCCTAGTTGTCGCCGCCGAGGCCGCTCAGCGCGTCGGCCTGCTCGCGCGAGATGCGGCCCTGCGCCACTAGCGCGGCCGCCTGTGCGGGCGATAGCTCGGCGTGGCGCCCCGGCGTGACGCTCAGCGTGCGCAGCTGCCGGCTCGCCGCGAAGACCAGCGCGATCGTCGCCAGCATCAGCGCCGAGGTCGCTGCTACTGCCTCAGGCGCGCCGACAGCGTCCGCCAGCAGCGTCACCGGCACTACGCCCAGCGGCATGATGCCGAATGACATCATCAGCACGGCCATCACGCGCCCGCGGTACTCCTCCGGCACGCGCGCCTGGATCGTCTCGTTGTTCGTCGTCATGAACAGCATGCCGCCGATGTTGCCGAGCGCGAGCAGCACCAGCGCGGGCCAGAAGTACGGCGTCAGCGCGAAGCCGATGAACAGCGCGCCCTGCGCCACGCCGCCCGCGAGCATCACGCGCCCCTTCTGCTGCACGCCGCCGAGGCTCGCCGTGAGCAGCGCGCCGATCAGGCCGCCGACACCTGCGCCGGCCATCAGCACCGCGAGCGCGCCCGCCCCGCCCTCGAACACGTCCTTCGCGAACACCGGCAACACGAGTTGCACCGGGAACCCGAAGAGCGGCATGAGCATCGCGGTGAGCAGCAGCAGCCGCATCAGCGGGGTGCGCCAGATGTACGCGAACCCGCCCCCGAGCTCGGCGAGCACGCTGCCGCGCGCACGGCGCGCGGTCATCCCGTGCGACGGCAGGAACAGGATCGAGACCGTCGCGATCGCGTACAGCCCGACCGCCACCCACCACGTCACGCCCAGCTCGAGCGGGGCGATGATCATGCCCGCGATCACGGGCCCGATGACCCGCGTGAGGTTCATGCCGCTCATCTGCAGCGAGACGGCGTTCATCATCTTGTGCCGCGGCACGAGCTGCGGGACGATCGCCTGACGCACCGGCATCACGATCGACATCATCATGCCCTGCAGCACGGCGCCGGCCACGAGGTGCCAGAACTCGACGACTCCCGCGATGATCATCGCGGCGAAGACCGCGTTTGCGGCGGTGACCAGCGCCTGCGCCAGCAGCAGCACCTTGCGCTTGCTGTAGCGGTCCGCGATCACGCCGCCGAAGGCGGAGACGAGCAGCATCGGCACGGCCGAGGCGACCGCCACGACGCCCAGCGCGGACGCCGCGCCGGTGAGCTCCAGCGCGTAGTAGCCGCGCATCAGCTGGTCCATCTGCATGGCGAGGAAGAACGCCAGGTTACCCACAAAGTAGACGGCGTAATCGCGCTCGCCGAGCGCGGCGAAGGTGCTGCGCCAGCCGCGCGCAGTGGCGGCCGGCGCCGCGCCGGTGGTGGACGCAGGCGGGGCTGCATCGGTCGGTGGGGGGGCGGTGGCGGGGCGGTGGCGCGAGTCGCTGCGTAGCTGCATCCGAGCATCGTACACGAACCCTGCCGCCTCGCGCCCCGGCGGCGGTGCGCGCGCGGAGCCGTTGTGCGTGTGATAGAGTACCCGTACGGCGCGAGCCGTGGTCTCAGTTTGCTTCCGTGTCGTCACCCGAACGTCTTGGAGCCTGAGGTCAGTTGCAGGGATCCGGTTTCCGGATCGCGGGTGGGTCGGCACGCCGGCCGGGGAGAAGAGACGTCTTGGTTCAGAAGATCTATGTGGGGAATCTGCCGTTCTCGGCGACAGAGGCTGAAGTGCAGCGGTTGTTCGCGGAGCACGGCGAGGTAGTGTCGGTGGCGTTGCCCACAGACCGTGAGACGGGCCGGCCGCGCGGCTTCGGCTTCGTCGAGATGCCGGACGACGCCGCGCGCAAGGCAATCGCCGCGCTCAACGGCCGCGACTTCAGCGGCCGCACGCTCAACGTGAACGAGGCACGGCCTCGGGAGTCCGGCGGGTACGGTGGCGGCGGCGGCCAGCGCAGCTACGGCGGCGGTGGCGGCGGCGGGTACCGCGACCGGCGGTAACGTCGGGGAGGCTGCGAGGCTCGGGCCCGCGCCGCTGCGGCGCGCGCCCCTCGGGTGAGTGCTTCGTGCACCAATCCTCGTCTGCACCGTCCGAGAGCCCGGCGCGAGCCGGGCTCTCGTGTTGTTCGCCGCCGGCTGCGGATCGGGCGCGTTGTTGCGGGCGCCCCGGCTCCGGACCGCGCGCGTGGGCGCGAGGGTGCTGGGCGCCACCATGCCGAGGCCACCCGCTATAGTGCCGCGGAGGCAAAGGAGCGACGCAATGTCGATGCGGGTGAAGTACTTCAGCGTGGCGGTGCACGACCTCGACGAGGCCGTCGCCAACTACCAGGCGCGCTTCGGCATGCAGGCGCTTGATGAGAAGAAAGAGAACACCATCGGCCGCTTCCACTTCGTGCCGATGGGCTACGACGGCACGATCGTGCTCCACCTGATCTCGCCGTTTACCGAAGAGAGCCCTGTGCACCGCCTGATGAAGGACCGCACGAACCCGCTCAACCCGCACGGGGAGGGCGTGTACCAGCTGATGATGGAATGCGACGACCCGGCCGCGATGGCGAAGCAGGTCGAGGCGGGCGGCGGGCGCGTCACGCGCGTCGGCGAGGCCGGCCCTGCGTGGGTGCACCCGCTTTCTTCGAACTTTGTGCTCATGGAGCTCACACGCGCGGACTAGGGCGGGCCGACGCCGAGGCGCACGAGCCGCGCCGGGGGCGCGCTTCGCGCGGCGCGCGCCTCGCTCCCCTTCCGCTCTTCTACGGCTACTGGCTCGGTGGTGTCGCGTTCATCGCGCAGTTCGTCTCGTCCGGCGTCGTGAACTACGCCGCCGGCCCGTTCCTCAAGCCGATGACGGAGGAGCTCGGCTGGTCGCGCTCGCAGTACGCGCTCGCGCTCACCGTCGGTTCGTTCGTCATGGCGTTCGCCGGCCTGAGCATCGGCGGATACGTCGACCGCCACGGCGGGCGGCGGCTGATGCGCCTCGGCGCCGTCGCGATGGCGGGCGCGCTGCTCGCGCTGTCGTTCGTCGATGAGCTGTGGCAGTGGGTCGTGCTGCACGGCGTGCTGCTCACGGCCGGCTCCGCGCTCACCGGCAACCTCGTCGTCAACGTCACGCTGTCGAAGTGGTTCGTGACGAAGCGCGGCCGCGTGCTGAGCGTGGCGTCGATGGGCGTTTCCACCGCCGGCATCGTGATCCCGCCGCTGCTGACGCCGCTCATCGACGACATTGGCTGGCGCGAGGCGTGGCGCGTGCTCGCCGTCGCCACGCTCGCGGTCGTGCTGCCGCTCACCTTCCTCATGCGCCGCGCGCCCGAGGATCACGGCCTGCACCCCGATGGCGCGAGCAGCGCCGAGGCGCAGCGCGCAGACGGCCGCGCCGCCGCCGAGCTTGCGGCCTCCTTCACGCGCAGTGAGGCGCTGCGCACGCGCGCGTTCTACCTCATCGTCTTCGCGTTTGGGCTCGCCGGTCTCGCGATCGGCGTGATCCTGATCCAGACGATCCCGTTCATGACGGACGCCGGCTACTCGCGTTCTACGTCGTCGTTCATGATCGTGCTCACGTCGATCCCGTCGCTGCTAACCAAGCCATTGTGGGGCATGGCCGTCGACCGCGCGGACGCGCGCTACTTGACGATCGTCGGCTTCTGCGCAAACGCGCTGGCGCTCGCCACGATTGTGTGGAGCGTCAACGCGCAGGCGGACGCGATCGTGTACGTCGGCTTCTTCCTGCTTGGTATCGGCTGGGGCGGGTTCATCCCGCTGCAGGAAGTGATCTGGGCGTCCTTCTTCGGGCGCCGCCATCTCGGCGCGGTGCGGAGCGCCGGCCTGCCGTTCTCGCTGATCCTCGGCGCTGGCGGGCCGCTCGTCGTTGCGTTCTACTTCGACGTGGTCGGCGACTACAACGGCGCGTTCCTCGCGATCGCGCTCTGCCAGCTGCTCGGCGTCACGCTGCTGCTGCTCGCGCGGCGCCCGACGCGCGCCGCGGCGAGGCTGGTCGCGTGAGGCGCCCCGCGCCTCGCGACCGCGCGTGGGCGGCGCTCGCGGCGCTCGCCGCGACGTG
>VGPB01000011.1 GCA_016875695.1 Chloroflexota bacterium
AGATTGACGCGGCTCAGGAATGGGGCTCCACACCGTCGGAGCCTGCTCGGCGTTCCCGCACAGCTCGCTCGGGTACCGGCCACCAGCGCTCGAGGCCATCGAACCGAACTGCCTGGAGATCGCCGCCAGACTCACTCATCAGATGGTATGAAACACGGGGGCAGGTCAACCGGTGCCGCAGATGTATGCGCCGTTCCGTTCGATCCAGGTGAGCGCGTCCATCCCTTCCTGCACATCCATCCCAGCGCTTAGTCGAGCGGAGTCCTCAAGGCGCATCGGCCTCCAGTCTGCCTCAGCAGCCCTGCACTCATTGCAGTCACCGATAGGCTTCGGCATCCGCATCTCCATCGCAGCACTGCGGGAAAACCTAATCTCAGCGGCCCGAAATCGCTCAGTTCACGCCGAGGGTCACTACCGTCGCCACGCCGAACGCAACAACCGCGTGCGCAGCGAGGTCAACCAGCCCGTCATGTTCCGTGCCGACTAGCCAAAGCGTGGCGAGGATTGCTGTCACAACTGCCGTCCACCGCGCGCTGCGCGACAGCGACGATCCGTTACCGCGCCCCTCCGGCGCTCAACTGCCTTCCCTCATCTCGCCTGCCGAGCCGGCGGGAGTCTAGCGCGTGCTATCGGGGGATAGTTACGCCTTAGCGGATGTAGCCGCGCGAGGCCCCGGCCTTGTTCGGGCCCCCGCCGGTCGACATCGCGAACTTCGTCATGAGCACCCAGTCGTGGCGGCGCTCCGCGATCGCCCTGCCCACGTACTGCTCGGAGAGCCTGCGGCCGTATATGTCGGCGGTGTCGACGGCGTTGATGCCGGTGTCGAAGGCCGCGGCAGGACCTCGGCAGTCTGTTGCTTGTCGACGGGCGCTCCGAAGGTGCTGCCGCCGACGCCGATCACCGAGACCTTGAGCCCGGAACGGCCCAGCTGCCGGTACTCAAACGCACGCCCCCTCGCCACCGCACCGCGAGCGCGGCGCATCGGGGGCATGCTAGCCGATCGGCGTGCTCGGGCGGAGCGGCGAGGGGCCGGGCTCAGATGTTCTCGGGCTCGCGGAGCACAGCGGGGGCGGGGCGTTCGACGCGCGTCATCAGCAGCACAAGGATCACGGTGTGCAGCACGCTCACCCCGAGCATCTGCCACAACAGCTCCTCGCGCCCGCTTCCGGGCTCGAACTCTGAGACCACGGCGAGCAGGTAGGTGACGACCAGCAGCGCCGCCACGCGCGCGATGAGCGAGCGAGCGTCGCCGTCCAGCTCGCGGAAGCGCACGCGGTACACGTAGATGCCGAGCACGAACAGGTGCAGCACCACCAGCCCGCCGACGTAGAGTCCGGCGGGCAGCCGCCCCTGCACCTCCAGCAGCGGCACCAGCGCGAACGCCAGCGCGAAGACCGCCGCCGTCTTCTTGACGAACAGGCTCCAGCTGGTCATGCGCAGATGCACGCGCCCTCCGGGCAGCCCACGCGGCTCTCCCCGCATGGTACGCACGCGCCGCGCGGAGCGTGAGCGGGGAGCACGCCGAACCTCCGCAAACCTCGGCGCTGCGTGGGGAATCGAGGGCCTCAGCGGCGCCAGCAGCGCGGCGCTCCGCGCGCTTGAGCCGCGCGGCGCTGCTTGCTACGCTCGTTTCGCGGGGCGCATTCGTCTAGTGGCCCAGGACACCGCCCTCTCAAGGCGGAGATCGCGGGTTCGAATCCCGCATGCGCTACCACCCTACGTTCTTGGGCTCGACTCGGCCTCGCGGCGGCGGCCGGCTCGCTCGTCTTCCTGTTCGCGCAGCGCAGCGCTTCGCCCGCGACCACCGAGGCGTGAGCAGCGCGAAGCGGCGCTACGCCGGCGGCCGCGGCGTGCGTCGAGGGGTGGCGGGGGCTGGGTCCGCTAGCGCGGGGGCTTGGCTGCGGCCGTCTTCGCCGCGGTCTTCGCCGCCTTCTGGGACGCCTTCTGCTTGTTCTGCTTCGCGGAGCTCTTGGGGCTGCGGTCTCCCACGGTGTCCCTCCAAATGCGCTCGCGGTCATGCTAGCACCGCGCACGCGAGGCGCGCGCGGCGCTCAGGCGCCGGCGCTGCTGGCGGTCTCGAAGTAGCGCCGCACTGCAGCCTCGGTGTGGTCCTGCAGCACCTCGTGCACGGACGGCGGGAGGGCGTCGAGCGCGGCGCGCGCGTTGCCCGCGGCCGCGCACGCCGCGCTCAGCGCCTCGAACGCCTCCGCCTGCCACTCGATGTACGACGTATCGACCATGCGCCCGTGCCCCGGCACGTAGCGGTCGACGCCCGCCGAGGCCAGCCTGCGCAGGGTCGGGCCCCACGCAGCGGGGAAGCCCTCGCTCACGATCGGCGGGCCGGACTCCTCGGTGAGGTCGCCCGCGAAGGCGACGCCGGTTCCGTCGATGCCGATCGCGATGTCGTTGTCGGTGTGCGCGAGCCCGAGGTACGCCAGCCGCATGCCCACGCCGCCGAGGTGCAGGTCGCAGTGCTGCTCGAACGTCAGCCCCGGCGGCGCGAGCGGTAGTTCCCGCAGCTGCTCGCGCAGCATCGGCAGGTGCGCCGCGAACGCGTCGCGGCGCGATACGCCCTCGTCGCCGAGGAGCCGCAGCCGGCAGCGCGCGTGGCCCACGACCACGGCGGGCAGGAACCACCAGTTGCCGAAGCTGTGGTCCCCGTGGTGGTGCGTGTTGATCACATAGCGCACCGGACGCTCCGTCACGCTCGCGACGGCGGCGAGCAGCGCGCGGGCGTCCGCCTCGGTCGTGCCGGTGTCGATCACGGCCACGGCCTCGTCGCCAACGACGATGCCGGCGTTGACGGCGATCGCCCCCGGGATCGTGTACGCGTACACGCGATCGGCGAGCGGCTCCAGTCCGGCCATCGAGGTACGCTTCGCTGTCACGGCGCGCCTCCCCTGCGTCCGTTATCGCGGAGCGCCGGTCGAGCATAGCAGCGGTCCGCCGGTCCGCCGCGCGGCGACGGGCCGCTGCTATGCTCGCGCCTCGGACAGGAGCGCACGATGCCATACGCCGACTACCAGACGCTCGCGCTCGAGCGGCGCGGGCCGATCCTCGAGGTGGCGTTGAACCGCCCGGAGGCGCTGAACGCCGTCGACGGCCGCATGCACGAGGAGCTCCCGCGGCTGTTCGCCGAGATCGACGTCGACCCGGAGGTCGATGTCGTCGTGCTGACCGGCGTGGGCCGCGCGTTCTGCGCCGGCGGCGACATGGGGTGGCTGCAGGAGCTCATCGAGCAGCCCTTCGCGTGGCACCGCGTGGCGAGCGAGGGGCGGCGCATCGTGTTGTCGATCCTCGAGGCGCGGCAGCCCGTGATCGCCGCGGTCAACGGTGCCGCCGTGGGGCTGGGCGCGACGATCGCGCTGAGTTGCGACATCGTGTTCGCCGCCGACACCGCGTCGATCGGCGACCCGCACGTGCGCGTCGGGCTGGTGGCGGGCGATGGCGGCAGCGTGCTCTGGCCGGCGCTGCTGGGCTACGCGCGCGCCCGCGAGCTGCTGTACACGGGCGAGATGGTGCCCGCGCCGCGCGCCGCCGAGCTGGGCCTGGTCAACCACTGCGTGCCCGCCGCGGAGCTCGCAGAGCGCGCCGACGCGTTCGCGCGGGAGCTCGCGAGCGGCGCGCGCCGCGCCGTGCAGTGGACCAAGGCCGCGATCAACGCGCCGCTGCGCCAGGCGCTGGCCGCGAACCTCGACCTCTCGCTCGCCCTCGAAGGCCTGTCCAACCTCACCGCCGACCACCGCGAGGGCATCGCCGCCTTCCGCGAGCGCCGCCCACCACAATTTACGGGGATGTAGCTAACCCTCGCGCAGCTCGATGCTCACGAGCTGCTTCGCCCAGCGCCCCGGCTTGAGGTCGTGCGGCACGACGAGGCGCGGCACGTCGCTCGGCACGCCGGCGGGCGGCGAGCCGTCGGCGGGGCCGCTTGCGACGATCACGTCGCTCGCCATGAAGCGCGGCTCGATCTCACCGCCGGCGACGACCACGGCGCGGCCGTCGGCGGTGGTGGCCACCACTACCTTGCGGAGGAAGTCCTCGTGCGCGGCGGGGTCGAAGCGGATGCCCGCGTCGTCGAGCAGCTCGTACAGCCGCGCGCCCCGGTAGCGCCGCGGCGGCACGGTTTCGCCGCCGTGGCCGGTCAGTTTGGGGGTCTGCAGCTCGAACGTCGCCCGCGCGCCGAGCGCGGTGGCGTCGACGATGCCGGGGCGCTCGAGCAAGCCGCCGAGCGCGACCGCGCCGGATGGCACCTCGAGGCTGGTCGCCGGCGCGGCGCGGCGCACCTCGATCGCGACGATCCCGCCGAGTGAGCGTCCCGAGAGGTGGTCGCCCGTGACGACGAGCCGCACGCCGTCGCGCGGCGGCGCGCCGTCCTGCTCGTACGCCAGCAGCACGGACTTGTCCGCCATCGTCGGCCACAGCTCGGCGAGCGCGAGCGCTACGCGCTGGCCATCCGAGGCGGTCGCGAGCACGTAGCCGTCGGTCAGGCCTTCGCCGCCGACGCGCGCGAGGCCGGCCGCGGCGAGGTAGTCGAACAGCCGCGCACCGATGAAGGTGCGCTCGGCCTGGCTGGTCGGGTTGCGCATCGTGGCGGTCAGCGTCTGCGCGGGCAGCCTGCGCAGCACCTGCAGCATCGCGGTCGTACGCTCGTCCATCGGACCTCTCCCTGTGGTGGGCGCCAGCGTAGCGGGCGCGGCGCGCACGCGCCCGGGCCGGACTTCCGCCATGGCGGCGTATCATCGCGGCGTGAACTTCTGTCCGCGCTGCGGCACCCCGCTCGCGCCGCGGCTTGACGGCGGGCGGCCGCGCCAGGCGTGTCCGGCGGAGGGCTGCGGCTTCATCCACTACGGCGAGCACTCGATCGGGACCGGCGCCGTCGTCGTGCGCGGCGAGCGCGTGCTGCTCATCGAGCGCCGCACCGGCGATCGCAGTTGGTGGCAGATCCCCGGCGGCTTCGTCGAGGCCGACGAGGCGATCGACACGGCGGTCGAGCGCGAGGTGCTCGAGGAGACGGGGATTATCGCACGCGTCGTCGACGTGCTCGGCTTCCGCCATGCGACCGCGCCGGAGCCGGCGCGCGCGTCCAACATCTACGTCGTGTTTCGCCTCGAGGCGTTGGCCGGCGAGCCGCGCCCCGACTTGGAGGAGTCGTTCGACGCGTGCTTCGTCACGCGCGAGGAGATGGAGCGCCGGCCGGGCGTGTCGGCGATGTCGCTGTGGGCGGCGCGCAAGGCGTGGGACGGCGCGGCCGCCGGCGGCTTCGCCCGCGAGTCCGACGTGCCCGGGCTGCAGCGGCCCGGCCACACGCTGTACGGGCGGGCGTAGCCTCCGCGGCGGGCATCACGGTCGTGGTAGATTGCCTGCGCCCGGCGCGGCGCAGCGGCAGGAGGTGCGCGAATGGCAGGCCCCCTCGACGGGATCCGGGTGCTCGAGGTCTCGCAGATCGTCGCCGGTCCGTACTGCGGGATGAACCTGGCGGACCTCGGCGCCGATGTCGTGAAGATCGAGCCGTTCGCCGGCGAGGGCTCGCGCGCATCCGGCAGCTTCTTCCCGGGCGAGAGCAAGGGCTTCCACTCGCTGAACCGCGGCAAGCGCTCGCTCGTGCTGGACCTGCAGACGCACGAGGCGCGGGCGCTGGTGCACCGGCTGATCGCGGGCTTCGACGTGTTCCTGATCAACGCACGCGCCGGCGTCCCGGAACGCCTGGAGATCGACTACGAGACGCTGCGGAAGTACCGCCCGGATCTTATCTACCTGGAGAACACCGGCTTCGGGCGGCGCGGGCCGATGGCGCAGCGCTCCGGCTCCGACGCGGTGGCGCAGGCCTACTCCGGACTCGCCGCCGGCGACAGCAAGGTCGACCAGTACGGCGCGCCGGACATCGTGACCGCCACGGCGCCGGCGGACTACCAGGCGGGCCTCGCGGGCGCGATGGGCATCTGCGCGGCGCTCTTCCACCGCGCGCGCACGGGCCGCGGTCAGTACATCGAGACCTCGCTGCTGCAGGCCGCGCTCGCGTTACAGGGCACGCGCGTGTCGCGGCTGCCCGCTATCGACGCTGTGACCACCGACATCGCGCTGGCGAAGATGCGCGAGGTGCAGGCCGCCGGCGGCTCTTACCGCGAGCAGATCGAGGCGCGCGGCAGCCTGTTCGACGCGATGGGGCGCGCCGCGGCGCGCGCGTGGTACGGCGGCTACGCGGTGAAGGACGGCGGCGTGATCCTCGGTGCGCTCACGCCGCTCAACCGCGATCAGATGCGGCGCGCCGTCGGCATCGACGATGACCCCTCGGCCGACCCGTCGTTCAACTCGCTCGACCCGGAGAGCCGCAAGCTCGCCGATGCACTGCTCGCGCGCGTGCGCGGGATCATGCTCACGAAGACGATGGACGAGTGGGTCGAGATCTTCAATCGCGAGGGCGCGCCGATCTCGAAGGTCAACTTCCCGGAGGACGTCGCGGACGAACCGCAGATCGAGGCGATGGGCTTCATGGTGGATCTGGAGCACGAGCTCACGGGCCCGGAGCGCATGGTCGGTCCGATCGTGTTCATGTCGGACTCGCCGACCGGCAGCACGCGCGCGTCGCCGCCGCTGGGCCGCCACACCGACGAGGTCCTGCGCCAGCACGGGCTGAGCGATGTCGAGATCGCGGGCCTGCGCGAGTGCGGCGCGATCGCCTGACGCGACCCTGAACCGAGCGACTGAGCCAGGAAGGCGCGACCGTGGACTGGAACGACAGTGCAGAGCAGGCCGCGTTTCGCGCGGAGGTGCAGCGGTTCGTGCGCGAGCGGCTGCCGGCGTACTACCGCGACACGGCGGTGCAGCGCGGCTTCATCGAGGAAGCCGAGCGCGACTGGCAGTGGGACATGATGTACGGCGAGGGCGAGCGCCAGGGCGCCGCGCAGGCGTGGGCGACGGCGCTGGCGGAGCGCGGGTGGGGCGCGCCGCACTGGCCGCGGGAGTACGGCGGCGCCGGGCTGTCGAGCATGGAGCAGTTCATCCTGCGCTGGGAGCTCGCGAGCGCCGACGCGCCGGTGATCGGCGGCGGCGGCACGTCGCTGCTGGGGCCGACGCTGCTGGTGCACGGCACCGAGCAGCAGAAGCAGCAGTTCCTAGCGCCGACGCTGCGCGGCGAGATCCTGTGGGCGCAGGGCTACTCGGAGCCGGGCGCAGGCTCGGACCTCGCGTCGTTGCAGACGCGCGCCGTCCGCGACGGCGACGAGTACGTGATCAACGGCCAGAAGCTGTGGACCTCGGCGGGGCACAAGGCGAACTGGATCTTCATGCTCGTGCGCACGGACCCGAACGCGCCGAAGCACCGCGGCATCAGCTTCATGCTGGTCGACATGCGCACGCCGGGCGTTAGCGTGCGGCCGATCGAAAGCATGAGCTGGCGCCACGCCACGAACGAGACGTTCTACGAGGATGTGCGCGTGCCCGCGGCGCAGGTCGTCGGCGAGCCGAACCGCGGCTGGTACGTCGGCATGACGCTGCTCGACTTCGAGCGCTCATCGATCGCGAGCGCGGTGGCGCAGCGCCAGCAGCTGGCGCAGCTGCTCGAGCACGTGCTGGCGGACCGCTCGCCGCACCGCGCGCCGCTGCTGCGCGCGGAGCTCGCGGAGCGGCGCGTCGAGGTGGAGGTGCTGTTCAATCTTTCGCTGCGCATCGCCTCGATGCAGGCGGCGGGCATGATTCCGAACTACGAGGCGTCGATGGGCAAGGTGTTCTCGACCGAGCTCACGCAGCGCGTTGCGCGCACGGGCACGAAGGTGTTCGGTCTGTACGCGAATCTGTGGTCGACGAGTGAGCCGCTGTCGCCGATGCACGCCCAGTGCACGCAGACGTACGTCGACCGCACCGTGGGCACGGTGACGGGCGGCTCGAGCGAGATCCAGCGCAACATCATCGCGACGCGTGGCCTGGGTCTGCCGCGAGGCTAGCCGGCGGCGCGGCGGACGTGACGCCGCCGCGGGTGCACGAGGCGGATTTCGATTGGTAGGCCCGCTCGGATTCGAACCGAGGACCGATGGATTAAAAGTCCACTGCTCTACCACTGAGCTACGGGCCCAGGCCGAATCTAGCGACGGCGTTCGGCGTCGTCCATCGCGCAGGCGGGCGCCACACAAGCGGCGACGCCGGAGCGCGCCCGCATCGATCGCTGGAGCGCGAACGACGGCCGAGGTTCGCCCCGGACAGGCGTCCGTGAGGGGGCAGGCGTATAGTCATCGCAACACGTTTGTGATGCAGGGTGGGAGGAGACCATGGCAGAGCGCATTGAGGCGACGGGCAGTCGGCTCGGGCGGCGCACGTTGTTGCGCGTGACCATCATCGGCGCCGGTGGGGTCGCCGCCGCCGCGCTCCTCGGGTGCGGGGGTGGCGATGAGGACGAGCCCCAAGCGGCTGCGCCGGCAGGGGGCGCCGGCACCGCGGCAGCGGTTTCGACGATCGGTAAGTTCGTTAAGGACGACGCGCTGCCTTATCCGTACAACTTCCCGGAGCCCGCGGGTAAGACACCCAAGCCCGGCGGCGTGATGACCGTCGCTGCTACCTGGGACGTCGCGGACATCGACCCCACTAAGTCCGCCGCCGGCGGCACTGTCACCATCCCCAACATGTTCTACAACCGCCTCATCGGCATCCAGCGCGGCCCGAAGGCCGACGTGTTCAACGCTCCGATCCTGGAGCCGGAGCTCGCGAAGTCGTGGGAGCGCACTCCAGACGGGCTGATGTTCACGTTCAAGATCCAGGACGGCATCAAGTGGCAGAACCTCTCGCCGCTCAATGGCCGCCCCTTCGTCGCCGCCGACGCCCGCTTCGCTATGGAGCGCTACGCCAGCACCGGTGTGCACCGCCAGTACTACGCGAACGTTGCCGGCTACGAGGTCCCCGACGCCACCACGCTGCGCGTGAAGATGTCGCGCCCGGTCGCCGACTTCCTCAACCCGCTCGGCAGCAACAAGCAGACCGTCTTCCCGCGCGAGCTCGTCGACGACGGGACGATCTCGAAGCGCGGCATCGGCACGGGGCCGATGATCCTCAAGGACATGGTCGCGAGCTCGAAGGTCACCTTCGACAAGAACCCGGACTACTGGGAGGGCAAGGTCCTGCTCGACGGGTTCGAGTTCCGCATCCAGCCGGACCACGCGGCACGCCTCGCCGCGTTCCGCGCCGGCCAGGTGGAGTACGCCTACTCGGTGGTGGCCACGTTCTCCGATCTCGCCGCGCTCAAGCGCACCAACCCGGACATCCAGGTCAACCTCCACCCCACAGTCGCCTCGCTCTCGTTGGCGATGAACAACCAGCTTTCGAAGTACCAGGACGTGCGGGTACGGCGTGCCATTTCCTTGGCGGTCGACCGCCCTGTCATCCTGCAGCTCGTTTACGAGAACATGGGCAAGGCCCTGAACAACATCCCCTGGTCGTACGTCTTCGACAAGGAGCCGACCTTCCAATCGGGCAATCTCGGCAAGTGGGCGACACGCAACGTCGCGGAAGCGAAGGCGCTGCTCGCCGCCGCCGGCGCCGAGAAGCTCGTGCTCAACAACATCTTCTACGCTTACGATTCGAACTTCGAGAAGCTGCCCGAAGTGCTGATCCCGCAGCTGCGCGAGGCCGGCATCACCGTGAGCGGCGGCAAGGTCGACTACACCGAGTTCAACTCCCAGTGGACCGGCGCCAAACTGCCCGACTTCTCCACCTCCGGCTGGGCTACGCAGGGCTATGACCCGGACAACTGGTTCTACGGCCAGGTCCACTCCAAGTCCCCGGGCAACCGCTGGCAGTTCAAGGACCCCGAGATCGACGCGTGGGCCGAGGCGCAGCAGGTGGAGCTGAACGCCGAGAAGCGCAAGGAGCTCTGGCGCAAGATCTGGGACAAGGACCTCGACCAGGCCTACCGCCCGCCGCTGGCGAGCGGCCTGGGCATCCAGGTGTACCAGCCCTGGATGCGCGGGATTCGCTGGACCGGCACCATTCCGGGCGACAACAGCTCCTACTACAGCTGGGGCGACCAGGTCTGGTACGGCTGGCTCGACAAGTAGGGAGCGGCGCGGGGCACTCGGCAGCGCAGGCGCGAGCCTGTGCTGCCGAGTCCCGCTACCTGCTCGGAGGCGCGAGCTCGTCGCGCAGCCACGCCGTCAGCGCGGCGATGAACGCTTCGCGTCGCGGGCGCCGCTCGGCGTACTCGCGCAGCACCCACTCGGTTTCCTCGTCGATGTACGTCACGATCGCGCCGCGCATCGAACGCTTCGGCTCCAGTCGCGCTGTCGGGTGTGCGGGTTACGAGCTATGCTGCCGAGCCTCCGCGGCAAGCACTCGCGGGTGATGAACATTCACGCTCCGCCGCCCGGCGCCGGCCCAGCAGACAGCGCCTCGTCGAGCACTGCTAGCACAGCGTTGAACTCGGGGGATTCCACGCGAGCGCTGCTGAGGACGCGCAGCTGTTCGACGGTCAGTGTCGCCAGGCCGCGGCTGATGTGCGCGTCGGCGGTCGCCTGCAGCACGTGGAGACGAAGACCGACGCGAGCAGCCGGGTAGCCGCGCTGCCGAACTTCGCGCACCGCGCGCTCATCGCGCACGCAGCTCGCCAGGCGCAGGACGCCGAGCGCGCTGGCGCGCTCTGGGGGGACACTGGGTTCGTGTTCACATCCCAGCGCGGGCGTCCGCTGCTGGGGCGCAACGTCTACCGCGCGTTCAAGGCCGACGTCGCCGCCGCGGGGTTCCCAGAGCTGACGCTCCACGACCTGCGGCGCACTGCGATCTCGCTCATGGCGGCGAGCGGCGTGCACCAGTGCGTCGTCATGGCGATCGTCGGCCACACGCGAGCGTCCATGACGACCGAGGTCTACACGCACGCCAGCGTGGAGCAGCAGCGCTCGGCCGCTGAGTTGCTCGATGCTGCGGTAGGCCCCGGAACAGGACTCGCGGCCGCTGCAGAAGCGCCGCCGGACCGCGCCTAGTCGCGAGGTTCGAATCTGGAGCATTGGAGCGGGAGACGAGATTCGAACTCGCGACCCTTTGCTTGCTGAGCAAGGCGTCGACATTACCCTTCGACGCTACCAGGCCTACGAGACCGCGGCCGGCGAAACGATCTTGAGCGTTTCGCAGACCTACCCACCGACCGACGTCGCATCCTTTGTGGCCGCCCCACGTGCCGCTCCGGCAACGCCCAAACCGGACGACTTACCGCAGGTTCCCTGGACAATCGAGGACTTCCTCACGCTCGTGAAGCTAGGGTTCCCAGTGCCGATGGCGGCGTTAAGCGCCTGTTCCGAAGCGCCAGATACCTGGGTGCCGTCGGGCGCCATCTACGCGCGCGCGGGTGTGACCTCGCAGTCCGGGGCCGGGCAATTGGCCGGCTTCGGCTACTCCGTCCGGACTAGGTTCAAGCGAGCCAACCACCCATGGGAGACGCAATGGAAGGCCGGCGGCGAGAACGCGAACTACTACCGAGTGGCAGCGCCAACCGCACAAGCTTGGCTCGAGGCACTGGAGGTCTCTGAAGGTCACGGCGAGGCGACCAGGACGACCGAGTCTGCGACCGACTTTCACGATGACTAAGAAACCGTCGGGTTGTGCGGCCGGACCGGAGGCACGCCATCTGGCCATGGCGCCTACATGCATGTAGCCACCGTGCCTGCGACAACCAGCCTAGAGCGGCCTACGTTGCCTTGCGCAACGCGTCGTCGAACAGTGACCGCGGCGGCTTCTCGCGCTGCAGCGCGGGGATCACGGCCTCGCCGATTAGTTCGATTGACCGCATGACCCGGTGGTGCTCGAGGCCGCCGAAGGTCATCAGCATGCTCACGTGCGTCACTCCGGCAGCAATCAGTTCGCGCAGACGATCGACCACGTGCTCCGGCGTCGCGAATAGGTGCGAGCGGACCAGCTCCTCGTCGTCAAGATCGGCGCCGTTCGGGTCGAACTGCAGTCGCCCAGCCCGCACGTTGCCTGCGAGAAGCGACGGGACAGAGAGGCGCTGCCATCTGGCTTCGGGCAGAACAGCGCGCGCCTCGGCTTCCGTGTCGGCGACGTGCACGTGCGTCTGCGCGACGATGTCCAGTGGTTCGCTTTGGCGACCGTGCCGGGCGCGCGCCCGGACGTAGTCGGCGTACTGCGCTGCCAGCCGCGCGGGTGCCAGTGCGGCCGACGTAATCGGCGTCATTCCCAGTCTGCCCACTAGCTCGACTGACTCCGCGCTCGATCCGGCGACCCACAGAGGCGGGTGAGGCTTCTGGAGTGGTCTCGGCCACACCGTCGTGGGCTCGGGGACGCGCACGAAGCGGCCCTCGTACGTGAAGTCGTCCTCGGTCCACGCCTTCAACAGCACATCGAGCGCTTCGTCGAAGTGCGCGCGGTTCTGCGCGACGTCCACCGCGAAGCGCTCCTGCTCGAACGGCACGAAGCCGCGTCCGATCCCGGCGATGAAGCGTCCGCCGCTCAGCTGATCGGCGACGGCAATCTCCTCCGCCAGTCGTAACGGTTGCCACTCGGGCAGCACCGCAACCGCGGTACCGACGCGTATCCGCGTGGTCGCCCGCAGGATCGCCAGCGCCTCGAGGATCGGCGAGGGGGCGATGCTGTAGTCGGAGAAGTGGTGCTCCGCGATCAGGCAGAAGTCGAAGCCCACGCGCTCCGCGAGCTGCACTTGCGCGAGTCCCTCTTCAAACACCTCGCGCCAGGGCCTGGCCCCCGCGTTCGGCCACTCGAGGAAGAGCCCAAACTGCATGTGTCCTCCGTCTCGCCCGGCTCGCGCCCGCCGCTCGCGGGCATCGGCGGTGCGTCTTACGCTGGTCGGAGCGCGTTACCGCGGCATCGCTTCGATGAACCGGCGCAGCGCGTCCAGGTGTTGCTCAGGCGAGCGGAAGCCGCTCCCCATCGTGTTAACCGAGAGGTGCGTCGCACCGGCCGCCTCGAATTGCCGCGCTCGTTCAACCGCGTTGGCGCTGACCGCTTGAATGCTCGCCTGGAATCCGATCCCCCCTGGGTCGCGTCCGGCGGCTCGGGCGACCGACCGCACTCGTTCGATGCTCTCCGCCAGGCGGGACGGGTCACGCTCCTGGGGGAACCAGCCGTCGGCAATGCGGCCGACGCGCTCCATCACGACGTCGACTGTACCCCCGAGCCAGATCGGTATCGAGCGCCGCGGCGGCAGTGGGTTGATCCCCGCACCGACGAGGCGGTCATACGTTCCTTCGAAGTTCACGACTGGCGCTGACCAGAGCGCGCGCAGCAGCGCGATCTGCTCCTCAATCCTTCTGCCACGCGCGTGAAAGTCCTCGCCAAGCCCTGCGTACTCCGCCTCGTTCCAGCCAACGCCCACGCCAAGGCGGAGTCGACCGGCGCTCAGCACGTCCACCTCAGCGGCTTGTTTCGCCACGAGCGCGGTTTGGCGCTGCGGCAGGATCAGGATGCCGGTTGCGAACTCGAGGCGCTGCGTGATTCCGGCGAGATAGCCGAAGAGCACGAGTGGCTCGTGAAACATGGTCTCGTGGGTGTACGCGCCCGGGCGGAGCTGCCAATGCGAGGGATCCGCGCCAAGAACGTGGTCGTAGGCGACGAGGTGGTCGAAGCTCAGCGCTTCCACGCCGCGGGCGAAATCGCGGATTACGCCTGGGTCCGGCCCGATCTCCGTTTGAGGAAACACAACACCTATGCGCATGGGGGTCCCCGAACCACTGACTCCGCAGCCGGGTCACAGCGTACAGCCGGTGCGAGATTAGCGTGGGGACCTGCTGCTCCTCCACGAAGACCCGCATCCGGATCGCGAGGGCGTCGCGTAGCTCGTGCGGCGTGCTTACGACGCTCACCTGAAAGTCCGGCACGGGAGCCTCCGTCGCCCGCCGCCCGGGCGCCTGGCGCCTGGCCTACTCTCGCGTCGCTCAGATGAGGACAGACTCGCGCTGCAGTTCCTCAACCTCCGCGGCGCTGAGTCCGAGCATTCCCTCGAAGATCTGGTGATTGTGCTGGCCCAGCATCGGCGTCGGTGCGTAGCGGAGCTGCAGCTCGCTATAGCGCCCGGGCATGCCGGCCAGCGATCGAACCCCGAGTTCAGGGTGGTCGACGTCGACGAAGTAGCCGCGCTCACGTAGCTGCTCGTCGTGGAAGACCTCCATCGGGCTCAAGACCGCCACCGCGATCACGCCCGCCCGCTGTAACGACTCGGCGGCCTCATGGGCGTCCCGTGGTGCTGTCCACCGCGAGAGCTCACGGTCGATCGTGTCGTGGCCAGCCAGCCGGCCCTCGAGGCTCGCGAAGCGCGGGTCCTGCGCCCACGCCGGTTCGCCAAGTACGGAACGCAGCCCTCGCCACGCCTCGTCGTCGACAACCGAGATCGCGATCCAGCGATCTTCGCCAGCCGCCGGGTACACGCCCTGAGGAGCGCAGCGACGGGCTCGGTCCCGATTGCCGCAACGCGGAGCCACCTGACCGTTCATCGTGTACTCGAGTATGGGCTCGGGGGTCATCGCGACCGTGATCTCGCTCATCGCGGCGTCGATGTACTGTCCGTGACCGGTGCGGTCGCGGTAGCGCAGCGCGGTGAGCATGCCGAAGACCATGTGCACACTGAGGGCGTAGTCCGGGTAGGCACCGCCCATCGTGCTCGGCGAGCCCCCTTCGTACCCGGTGATATGGGGCAGGCCCATGTAGGCCAGAAACGTCGGTCCCCAGCCAGTCGCGCGGGACTCCGGCCCGGTCTGGCCGTGCGGGGAGCCGGACAGCATGATGATGTCGGGCTTGATTCGCCTGAGGTCGTCGTAGGTGAGGCCGCGGCGCCCGAGCACGCCGGCCGCGAAGTTCTCGGTGACGATGTCGCTCTGGCGCACGAGTTGCTTGATGAGTTCGACGCCGCGTGGATCCTGGAGGTTCACCGTCACACCGAGTTTGCCGAAGTTCTGGTTGTTGAATGAGCCCGAACGTTCGATGCCAGCGATGCCGTCGGCGCCGCGGGTGAGGCCCGCAGCCCGCACGGTGTCAGGCCGCAGGTGAGACTCGACGCGGATCACCTGCGCACCGAGCGCCCCAAGCCACGCCGTCGCATGCGGCACGGACAGGATCCAGCCAAAGTCGATCACGCGTACACCGCTCAACGGGAGGTCGCCAGCAGCCGCGCGCGCCGCGGGCCGGGTCGCTCCAATCCCGGTGCGTGGCTTCGCCGCCCTCGCCTCCGCGAGCACCTCGTCGGTGTGCTCGCCAAGCCGCGGTGCAGAACGCTCACTACGCATCGGCGTGCGCGAGAGCGATACCGGCCACCCCGGCTGTATGAAGTGGCCTGCCTCCGGGTGATCGATCTGCTCGAAGTAGTTGCGTGACCGCAGCTGCTCGGAGGCGAGGAGCTCGGCAGGCGAGTACACGGGGAAGCACGGGAGCCCGCTGTCCAGCGTGAGCCGATACAGATCCGCTCGCGTGTAGCCCGTAGCCCACGCGTGGACGAGCGGTTCGATCGCTTCACAGTTGAGCGTGCGCTCGGCCGCCGTCGCAAAGGCCTCGCTCTCGGCCCACTCGGGATTGCCCATCAACTGGCGGAGGCGTTGCCACCAGTGGTCGAGGTTGTAGGGCGTGAGGAAGACGTGCCCGTCCTTGCATGGGACGAGCGGATCGAAGTTCGACTTCGTGCGCGGAGCCATCGTCTCGGGCGTGTGGGCCGCGGCCGCGAGCGTCACGCGGAGATGGTTCGCGTTCGCCTCCTGACCGGAGATGTCGACAAGCTGGCCTCGCCCGATGGCTTCTCGGTGGAACAAGGCGGCCATAGTGGCGGCGGCCGCGGTGGCGCCAGTGAGATAGTCCGCCTGCGGGTTTCCTGGCGCTAGCGGTGGCTGGGTTGCGGGGTCTCGCACCTGGTTGGTCGGGGTTTCCCAGCCGAGTCCGCTCGCGTGGTAGACGCTGAACGCGTTGCCGAGATGTGATCCGCGCGGCCCGCCTCGTCCGTATGGCGTGATCGAGGTCATCACCAGCTGGGCGTTGCGCGACTGGAGATCTTCGAAGTCGAGCCCGAGTCGTCGGAGCTCAGTCACAGGACGGTCGGTGATCAGCAGGTCGGCGCCCGAGGCCAGTTCCCGCACGGCCTCCCGGCCTGTGTCCGATTCGAGGGCGACGGCGATGCTGCGCTTATTGATGTTGAGGTACAGCGATAGTCCGCTGCGCTCGACATCGAATGCGCCGCCGGGGAACGGTCCGGCGTGACGAGTGGCATCCCCATCCGGGGGCTCGACTTTAATGACGTCAGCGCCTGCCCCGGCAAAGAGGTGGCTGCAGTACGACCCAGATAGCCCCTCCGAGAAGTCGATGACACGCAGGTCGTCGAGCGCTGAGTCCTCCATCGAGCACCTCCACTGACAAGGCCGCGTCCGCCAGAGTCGGGCGCGGGGCG
Source organism: Chloroflexota bacterium (assembly GCA_016875695.1). GTDB lineage: Bacteria > Chloroflexota > Dehalococcoidia > UBA2979 > UBA2979 > SHYP01. The sequence goes on from VGPB01000011.1 coordinate 16,370, forward strand.
GCATTGTAGCGGCACCGGGGTGAGCGCCGGCGCCTCGAGGGGCGCGACGGGACGGCCTGGGAAGCCACGCACGAGAGCACAGGGGCTGCGGGCGCCCCCGTCGGCTCGCCAAAAACACGGCGAGGGATCGACTACGCCGTCATGGCGAACGCATTTCCGAGGGGTGGGTCCGCTCGGTCCCCGACGGGTCGCCGCTTACAAGGACGGCCGGTGGTGGTGAAAGTCCGTCAGCTGTTGGTAGGCGTGCGCCAAACGGAGCACCAGTGAGTCGTTGAACTTCGCGCCGGCGATCATTAGACCCGTCGGAAGGCCGTCCGTATCGGAGCCGTTCGGCACTGAGATCGCCGGCTGGTGTGTGTAGTTGAAGACCGATGTGTTTCGGAATCTAATCGGGATCTGCGGCTCGTCGCTCGGATCTTCGGCGATCGGCTCGGCGACCATGGGCGACGTCGGAACGACGACGCCATCGAAACGCTGGAGCGCCAGCTCGTACCGCTGTTCGATCCGCTTCCGCGCCTCGAGTGCTCGTGCGTACTCAACAGCCCGAGCCTCCAAGCCCTCGCGGAGCCGGCTGCGTGTCGGCTCGCCGATCGCTTCGGGGCGACGGATCAACACCTGCTCGATGTAGCTCGCGGACTCGGGCCGGAGAATCGCCCCGACGAGCCCGCGCCAGTCGTCGCTGAGTCCTGCCAGCGGTTCGCATTCATCTAGGATGATGCCGAGGTCCTGGAAGACGGCGAGCGCGCGCTCGAAGTTCTCGATCACCGCTGCTTGACAGCTATCGAGCAAGGATGGGACGACGGCGAGGCGCAGCCCGGCGACACTCTCGGTCACGGCCGCTGCGTAGTCCCGGTTGGGAGGCGCCGCCGAGTCGAGGTCGTTCTCGTCGGGGCCGGCGAGCGCCGAGAGCATGATCGCGCAGTCTTCGGCAGAACGAGCAAGCGGACCTGCGTGGTCCAGCGTCAGCGACAGTGGAATGACGCCGCCGCGCCCGACGAGGCCAAAGGTAGGCTTGTGCCCTGTAACCCCGCAGAACGCCGCGGGAATACGAATCGAGCCGCCTGTATCGGTGCCGAGCGCGCCGAGCGCCTGTCCCGCGGCCAACGCGGCGCCGGATCCCCCGGAGGAGCCTCCGGGAACGCGGTCGAGCCGCCAGGGATTGTGCGTGGCTCCATAGTGCAAGTTATTGGTGGTGCCGCCCATCGCGAGCTCATGCGTGTTCGTCTTTCCGACGAGCACCGCTCCTGCTTCACGGAGTCGTCGAACGGCCGTCGCGTCGTCGACGGGAACGCGCTCGCGGTACGCGCCAGTGCCGCCCGCCGTCACAACACCCGCAGTGTCGAACAGGTCCTTCACGGCGATCGGTATGCCGTCGAGGGGACCGAGCCGCGCCCCTCTGAGCGCACGCTCATCGGCGGCGCGCGCCTCCCGTAGAGCAGATTCCTTCATGATCCGGACGTACGCGTGCACTCGGGATTCCGTCTCGCTGATCCGCTGCAGGATCGCAGTCGTCAGCGCGACCGACGATAGGTCGCGCGACACGAGCAGGCGGCTCGCCTCCGCGATCGACAGGTAACAGAGTTCTGCGCTGCTAAACATGCCCTTTGCCGGTCCTTCCTGTATCGGGCTACTGATCGAGGCGCTTCTCGCATCCTGCGCATCAGTCGACATCGAGTACCGCCTTGCCCGCCACACGACGCCCGAGCAGCGCATCGACGGCCTCCCCGGCACGCGACCACGAGCCTCGCCAGCCGATGTCGACCTGCAGCTTGCCGGCCTGCATCAGCCCGAGCAGGTATGCGATGTCCTCGCCCGAGTGAGGTCCCTTCGTGAATGCCTCGATGGTTCTGCGCATCCCGACCAGCGATGTGAATGTCGCTGCCTGCTGAGAGGCCGTGCCGATGCACTGCACCACGCCACCCTCGGCGAGCAGCGGCCAGATGCCGACGAGTTGAGGCCCGCCGACGTTGTCCAGCACCACGTGTAGCGGAGCCGTAACTCCCTCGAGCCCGACGACGACATCATTGGCGCCGAGCTCGCGGAGGCCCGTTCCGCGCGTCTCGGAGCCGACGCTCGCGATGACATGTGCGCCTCCCAGAGCAGCCAGCTGCACTGCGAACCGCCCCACGCCGCCTGCGGCCCCTGTGATCAGCACGCGCCGCCCGAGCAGGGCGCCCGAACGTCGCAGCGCTCGCAGCGCGGTCACGCCAGCAACGGGCAACGTGGCGGCGGCCGCGAGGTCGATCTCGCCCGGGACGACCGCGAGCTCATCCAGGTCAACGGCGCGGCGCTCTGCCCAGCCGCCCTGGCTTCCCATCGTTGTCACCACGCGAGCGCCGGTGGCAGGACCGGCTCCGCCCGCTGAGGCGAGCACGACGACGCCAGAGCTGTCCCAACCGGGCACGAAACCCGGTGGGCGGTTCCGTGCACCGTTCACATCACCGAAGTTCAGCGCCAGGTGGCGGCACTCAACCAGTACCTGCTGCGGACCTGCTTCCGGTTCCGGTGCCTCACCGAACCGCAGCCCACCTGGTGCCCCGGGGTCCACGACGAGCGCACGCATTCCGGTCCTCCGGTCACATAAGGCTACGCCTTCAAGATCTGCTTCTTCGCGATCACCTGGTCGGGGTAGAGCTTCGCGCCGTGCCGCGCGAACAGCTCGCCCGCCGCATCGAGGTGCTGCATCGTCTCTGCGTGCTGTCCGCGCCGCTCCGCGACATCGGCGAGGCCCCGGTGGTAGCGACCGGCCTCGATCGGGCAGCGTTCGCGCTCGCACCACGCGAGTGCGTCCCGGTGGAGGCGCTCTGCGTCGTCGAGCATGTCGAGCGCGACCGCCCAGTCGCCGTAGACCCGCTGCATGCAAAGCGGCCACCAGATCATACGGGCCGCACACCACCCCGGCTGCTCCTGGACGATCACCCGCAGGGCGTCGCGCTCGGTTGGACTGGCGAGCGTAACCGCCGTGGCATCGAGCAAATGGGACAACGCCGTGGAGGTACCCACGTCGGCTGGCCCGAAGGACGCTCCGGCTCGTAGGCCCCGAGTGCCTGACGCTGTCACCGCATCGAGCCAGCCGTCGTAGGCCGACCGAGCCCTGTCGTGGAAGCCAGCCAGCCAGAGCAGGTAGACATGCGATAGCTCGACCTGCGCCACCACATACGGCACGCCGCCAGCCTGCGTCCGCTCGGGCAGCGCAGCTACTGCGGCGTCCAGGTCACCTACCAGCAGACTGCGCCACGCGCGCACGATGTTCCACAAGAAGTTGCCCCCGTGGGCGTACCGCGGGAGGACATCGTCGCAGGCCTCGAACTCCGCGCGAAACACGGGAATTGTCGCGAGTGGGATATGTGCAGTATCCCGGCTCGCCTGCGGAAGGCGAGGGTCGGCGAGCCAACGTTCCTCGGCACGCAGCGCCTCGTCCAAGGATCCCTCTGCGCGAAGAACGCCGGGCCTTAGTTGCGTCGACTGCTTCGCGATTTCAAGTCCGCCCGCAAGGTCACCCGCGGGGATCAGCGCCTCGCTGCTGCTTATCGCCAGCGCGTCGGTCAGCTGCGGGTAGCGGGTTTCGATAGTGCCGCGCGCTTCGTCGAGTAACCGCTGTGCCAGCCGAGCCGCTGCCTCCAATGTCCGCAGGCGCTCTTCGAACCCGACGGGATGCCGGCGACCCGACCCCTGGAGCGGTGCCGGGTTGCGTACCAGGCAGGGGTTAGGCCACGTAGTCCCTTGGGGGTCGTAGCACTACGACCCGTGACCACCGCGGGGGGCCTCGCAGGGTGAGGGGGGTGTATAGTCCTCGTATCACGTTCGTTTGTCACGGTGGAGGGAGACCATGGCAGAGCGCATTGAGGCGACGGGCAGTCGGCTCGGGCGGCGTACGTTCCTGCGGGCGACGGCGCTCGGCGCAGGTGGCGTGGCGGCGGCGGCGCTGCTGGGTTGCGGCGGGAGCGACGACGACGAGCCGGCGGCGGCCGCGCCGAAAGCTTCCCCCACGGCTGGCCCGACTCAGGCCGGCGGCGCCTCGACCATCGGCAAGCTCGTCAAGGACGACAAGCTGCCGTACCCGTACAACTTCCCGGAACCGGCTAAGCAGCCGAAGCCGGGCGGTGTCATGGCGGTGGCGTGCACCTGGGACGTCGCCGACATCG
>VGPB01000012.1 GCA_016875695.1 Chloroflexota bacterium
CACGATCGCGGCGAGCCCCGCCGCCTGGAGCGACGCCGTCACGGGCGCCGGCGCCGAGTTGCTCGTGCTGCCGGCCGAGGGCGATCGCGTCGACCTCGCCGCGCTGCTCGCCGCGCTTGGGGAGCGCGGCGTACTGACCGTGCTGGTCGAGGGCGGCGGCACGCTGCTCGGCGCGCTCTTCGACCGCCACCTCGTCCAGCGCGTGCAGGGCATCGTCTCGCCGCTCATCGTGGGCGACGCCACGGCGCCGCCGGCCGTGGCTGGCCGCGGCGCGCGCGAGGCCGACGCCCTCGGCCGCCTGCGCCAGGTCCGCTCGTGGCGCCTCGGCGAGGACGTGCTCGTGAGCGGGCTCGTCGCCTGGCAGTAGCCGCATGCGGCGCTCTGGCGGTCGTGAGCTACGCGGGGTCGTCCCCGCGGCGACAGGTGGAGATGATCGAGCCCGAGCGCTTGTTGCCCTGACTGGCGCCCCGAACCGGGGAGCGCGAGGGGCGCAGCCCCTCGCAGAGAGGGCGGGTAGGCGGGTCCTCCGGCCCGGAGGGCCGTCCCAGCCTCCGCGGCCACGCGCGGCTCGATGGCGAGTTCAGGGCGCAAAGGTGGTCCTGCCCTGCGCGCTGGCGGTCGTGAGCTACGATGGAGCCCGCCGGGGCGGGGCCCGCTCGTGGCAGCCCGGCGCAGCGGCAGGAGCGACAGTCGTGTTCACCGGGATCGTCGAGGAGGTCGGCAGCATCGCGCGCCGCGAGGGCGGCGAGCTCGTGGTGGCGTGCTCGATCGTGCTCGACGGCACGCAGCTCGGCGATTCGATCGCGGTGAACGGCGTCGACCTCACGGTGCGCGCGATGGATGCCGCCACGCTCACGTTCGACGTAATGCCGGAGACTTACCGCCGCTCCAACCTCGTGGAGCTCGCGGTCGGCTCGCCCGTGAACCTGGAGCGCTCCGTGCGCCCCACCGACCGGCTCTCCGGCCACATCGTGCGCGGCGTCGTCGAGACCACTTGCACGCTCGACAGCGTGACGCCCGAGGGCGACGCGCTGGTGTTGCGCTACCGTACGCCGCCGGAGTACCTACGCAACATCGTGATGAAGGGGCCGGTCTGCCTCGACGGCGTGTCGCTGACGGTGATGGGTCGCGACGCGCAGTCGTTCTCGGTGTCGATCGTGCAGTTCACGCAGGAGCACACGAACCTGCTGTCGCGGCGCCCCGGCGACCGCGTGAACCTTGAGACGGACATCCTGGCGCGCTACGTCGAGCAGCTGCTGGATGCCCGCGCCGAGTCGCAGCAGCAGGCACAGCAGCAATAGCGTTAGGTCGCGGAGGCCGCAGCATGGCATCGACGGGTCGGCGCAGCGCAGTCATGGCTACCGTGCAGGAGGCGATCGGCGAGTTCCGTAACGGGCGCATGATCATCATCACCGACGACAAGGACCGCGAGAACGAGGGCGACATCTGCGTCCCCGCCGACGCGTGTACCGCGGAGGTGATCAACTTCATGGCCACCCGCGCGCGCGGCCTGATCTGCGTGCCGATGAAGGGCGACCGCCTAGACGCGCTCGACCTGCCGCCGATGGTCGGACGCAACACCGCGCCGCTTGGCACGGCGTTCACCGTGAGCGTCGAGGCGCGCCACGGCGTCACCACTGGCATCTCCGCGCACGATCGCGCGCGCACCGTGCAGGCGCTCATCGATCCGGCGAGCACGCCGGACGACCTCACGCGCCCCGGCCACATCTTCCCGTTGCGTGCGCGCAAAGGCGGCGTGCTCGTGCGCGCCGGCCAGACCGAAGCATCCGTCGACCTGTGCGAGCTCGCCGGCCGCTACCCCGCCGCCGTGATCTGCGAGGTGATGAGCGTGAACGGCGAGATGGCGCGGCTCCCCGAGCTGCAGCGACTCGCGCGGCGCGAGGGCCTGAAGATCATCAGTGTCAACGACCTGATCACGTACCGCTGGCGCAACGAGATGCTCGTCGAGCGCGTCGCCGACGCCGAGCTGCCCACCCGCTACGGCAACTTCCGCGCCATCGCCTACCGCACGAAGATCGACCTCAAGGAGCACTTCGCGCTGACGATCGGCGACCTCGCGACGGGCGAGCCCGCGCTCGTGCGCGTGCACGACGAGTGCGTGACCGGCGACGTCTTCGGCTCGCTGCGCTGCGACTGCGGCGAGCAGCTGGATACGGCGCTGCGCCGCATCGCCGAGGCCGGCCGTGGCGCTATCGTGTACATGGACCAGGAGGGGCGCGGCATTGGCCTGCACAACAAGCTGCGCGCCTACCGCCTGCAGGACGGCGGCCTCGATACTGTCGAGGCGAACGAGGCGCTCGGCCTGCCCGCCGACAAGCGCGAGTACGGCATAGGCATGCAGATCCTCGTCGATCTCGGGGTGCGCAAGATGCGGCTGATGACGAACAACCCGGTCAAGCGCTCCGGCCTCGAGGGGTTCGGTCTCGAGGTCGTCGAACGGATCCCAATCGAGGTCGCGCCGAACCCGCACAACCTGCGCTACCTGCAGACGAAGCGCGAGAAGATGGGGCATCTCCTCGACGTCGAGGAGGGGCTCTAGGTGCGCATCATCGAGGGTACGCTCGACGCGTCGAAGCTGCGCATCGCCATCGTTGTGTCGCGCTTCAACGAGCTCATCACGGAGCGCCTGCGCGACGGCGCGATCGCCGCGGCGGAGGAGCACGGTATCGACGCAGACGGTCTGGACGTGGTGTGGGTGCCGGGAGCGTTCGAGCTCGCGATGGCCGCGCAGCTGCTCGCGGAGAGCGAGGAGTACGACGCGATCGTGTGCGTCGGGTGCGTGATTCGCGGCGAGACGCCGCACTTCGAGTACGTGGCGGGGGAGGCGGCGCGCGGCATCGGCGCGGTGGCGCGCGAAAGCGGGCTGCCAGTGACCTTCGGCGTCATCACCTCCGACACGCTGGAGCAGGCGCAGGCACGCGCCGGTGGCAGCGTCGGCAACAAGGGTCGCGAGGCCATGCTCGCGGCGATCGAGATGGCGACGCTGTTCACGCAGCTCGGCGGGGCGGAGTCCGAAGACGACGATGATTGAGCCCCGCGCCGGCGCACTGCGCCGCAGGGCGCGGCACCAGGGAGGGAGCCCGAAGCGTGGGTAAGGGCGGACACCCCAGCGGCGGGGAGCCGATCGACCGCGCGGCCCAGGAGTCGATCCGGCTCGCCCACCGCGTGCTAGACCGCTTCCCGGAGCTCGTGCGACGCCACAAGTTCATCGCCGGCGGCGCCGCGATCTCGACGTCGCTGGTCGTGCTCGCCGGCGTCGCGATTACTCGCCGCATGCGCGACGGCCTGAGCGCCGACGAGGCGGTCGCGACCGTGACCGAGGAGGAAGTGCAAGGCCTCTGTGTCATCGAGCCCGCTCCTCCCGCCGACGTCTCGGCCGAGGAGCCTCGCCCCACGGGGATCCGCGCCTCGCGTTGACGCCTGCGCGGCCGGTGGCTGTCGGCGCCCCGCGCGTTCGGCGCGGGTGCATACTGCTTCACGGGAAACATGTGTGCTAATCGATTGACCACCGGCGCTGCTCCGCGCTTCCCTACGCGCATCGCGCACTGCGACCTCGACACGTTCTTCGTCGCGGTCGAGCGCCTGCGCGACCCGCAGCTCGTCGGCAAGCCAGTGCTCGTCGGCGGGCGTGGCCCGCGTTCCGTCGTCGCCAGCGCCTCGTACGAGGCGCGCGCGTTCGGCTGCCACTCCGCCCAGCCGATGGCGCAGGCATTGCGCGCCTGCCCGGAAGCCACGGTCGTTCCGCCGGACTTCACGCGTTACCGCGCCGCCTCCGAGGCGTTCCACGCGCTGCTGCGCGACGCCTCGCCCGCCGTTGAGTCGGTGGGCCTCGACGAGGCGTTCGCAGACCTGACCGGCCTCGGCGCCGACGGCATGGGCGCCCGCGCCACCGCGGAGGCGATCCGCGCGCGCGTGCGTGCGGAGCTCGGGCTGGCCGTGTCGATCGGTATCGCAGGCGGCCGCACGACGGCCAAGGTCACGTCCGACCGCGCGAAGCCGGACGGCCTGCTGGACGTGCCGGCCGGCGGCGACGCGGCGTTCCTCGCTCCGCTGCCGCTGCGCGAGCTGCCGCTTGCCGGCCCGCGCCTGGTCGAGCGGCTGGCGCTCGCGGGCGTGCGTACCATCGGCCAGGTCGCAGTGCTAGATGCTGGGTGGCTCGTGCGCCAGTTCGGCGCCGCGGGCCACGCGCTCTCCGAGCGTGCGCGCGGCATCGACGCCACGCCCGTACGCGGCGTGCCGCGCGCCCCCGTGTCGGTCTCGCGCGAGGTCACGTTCGGTGAGGACGTGCGCGACCCGGTACTGCTCGACCGCGTGCTCGAAGGACACGCCGAACGCATCGGCGCGGACCTGCGGCGCGCGGGTCGACGCGCGCGCACGGTCATGCTAAAGGTGCGCTGGCTGGACTTCACGACCGTGACCCGCAGCCACACGCTCGCGCGCCCCGCGCAGTCGACCGCGCAGCTCGCGGCCGTGGGCCGCGCGCTGCGCGCCGAGCTCGTTGCGCGCGAGGGCGAGCGACCCGTGCGCCTGATCGGTCTCGCCGCGACGAACCTCGTCGACGAAGCGCTGCAGCTGCGGCTGGAGGAGCGCGCGACGCCGCGCGACGAGCGCCTGGACCGCGCGCTCGACGCCATCCGCGAGCGTTACGGCGGCGCCGCTGTACGTCGCGGCGCTCGGAGTCGCGGGCGAGGCTGAGCCCGCGTACCACTGGCGTGCGCCGGCGCCGGATCGCGCCAACCATGGCCAAAGCGTCGCAAAGCTTGGCGAGCCTGCTTTCTCTCGGCGAACCCGAGCAAGGCCTGCAAAGCGCGCACGCCACGCGTTGCGGCTCGGCGGCCGCGGCGCGAGTGTGCGTGCATGCGTTAGCGACGAATCGCGAACACCGACATCGACGTGTCCGAGATCGGCTTCGGCGTATGGACGCTGGCCAGCGAATGGTGGGGCGAGTACAGCGACGCAGCGGCGATCACGCTGCTGCGGCAGGCGTTCGACCGCGGCGTGACGTTCTTCGACACCGCCGATACCTACGGCGACGGCCGCGGCGAGCGACTGCTCGCGCAGGCGTTCTCCGGGGCCGATCGCGACGAGATCGTGATCGCCACGAAGTGCGGGTACGACTGGGAGGCGCGCAGCGAGGCTCGGCGCGCGGGCCAGCGCGAGGCGCCGCAGCGCTTCGACGTGCCGTTCTTGGAGCGTGCGCTGGACGCGTCGCTCGAGCGGCTGGGCTGCGAGCACATCGACCTGTGGCAGCTGCACAACGTGCGCATGGCGTAGCTCGCGGACGACGCGCTGTGGGCGTTCCTCGAGCGCGTGCAACGCGAGGCGGGCGTGCGCGCGGTGGGCGTCGCGCTCGGCCCGGCGATCGGCTGGCGCGACGAAGGCGAGCACGCGCTGCGAGAGCGTCCGGCGGCGACGGTGCAGATGATCCACAACGCGCTCGAGCTCGATTTGGGCCGGGCGCTGATCGCGGCGGTGCGCGCGCACGGCCGCTCGCTGCTCGTGCGCGTGCCGCACGCGTCGGGGATGCTCGAAGGCTGTTACACGGCAACGACGACGTTCGCCGAGGGCGACCATCGGCGGCATCGCCCGGAGCGCTGGCTGCGCGAGGGGCTGCAGAAGATCGAGCAGCTGCGCTTCCTCACGGACGGGACGGGCCGCACGCTGGGCCGGGTGGCGCTGCGCTTCGCGCTGCACGAGCCGTGCGTCGCGAGCGTGCTGCCCAACGTGTACGAGCTTTCGCAGCTGGATGAGTTCGTCGGGGCGAGCGACTGCGCCGACCTCGACGCGGAGGAAGTCGCGCGCGTGGTCGAGCTGTACGAGTACAACTACGGGGTGCCGCGCGAGGCGGCCCCGGTGGCAGCGCCGTGACGGCGAGCGCGCCGCACGCGGCGGCCGCCGGCGCGCTGACGGGGCGGCTGCTCAACGAGCTGCGGACCGCTTCCCGCTCGGCGAGCGGCCGTACGCGGTGGTCGGGGTGCGGCTCGGCATCGAGGAGGCGGAGGTGTTGGCGCGGCTGCGCGAGGCGCGCGCGCAGGGCGTGGTACGGCGGATCTGCGCGATCTACGACACGGCGGCGCTGGGCTACAGCTCGTCGCTGGTGGCGATGCGCGTGCCGGCGGGCGGCCTCGCGCGCGGCGGCGGTGGTCAACGCGCACCCGGGGGTGTCGCACAACTACCTGCGCAACCCCGAGTTCAACCTCTGGTTCACGGTGGCGATGCCGCCGGGCCATGCGCTCGCGTTGGTGATCGCGCGCCTGCACGAGCTGGCGAGCGCCGAGTCGACGCGCGCGCTGCCGACGCTGCGGCTGTTCAAGATCGGCGTCACGCTGGACATGACCGGCGAGCGCGCCGCAGGCGAACGCGGCACGCCCGAGTACGGCGAGGAACGGCGTGCGCAGGCGCGCGAGCACGCGTTCGACGGCGACGACGTCGCGTTCATCCGCGCGACGCAGGGCGACTTCGCGGACGTGGCGCGGCCGTTCGATGCGGTCGCCGCGGCGCTGGAGACCACGCCGGCGGCGGTGCTGGCGCACGCGGAGCGTCTGCAGGCGCGCGGGCAGCTGCGGCGGGTGGCGGCGATCCTCAACCATCGCGCGGCGGGTTTCCGCGCGAACGGGATGGCGGTGTGGGCGGTGCCGGAGAGCCGGACGCGCGCGTTTGGCGAGTTCGTGGCGGGCTACCGCAACGTGTCGCACTGCTACGAGCGGCCGACGTACGAGGACTGGCCGTACTCGGTGTTCTCGATGATCCACGCGCCGCTGGCGAGCGGCGTGGAGGCTGTGGTCGAGGAGATCGCCGCGGCGACGGGCGTGGCGGAACGGCGCGTGCTGTACTCGAGCACGGAGTTCAAGAAGGTGCGCCTGCCGTATTTCACGCCCGAGTACGACGAGTGGGAAGCGCGCTGCGCGCGCGAGGCGCAGGTGCTGGCGTGAGCGCCATGCCCGAGGCGGGTGCGGCGCCCGCGCGGTGGCAGCAGTTCGTGAAGTTCAGCGTGTACCGGCTGGGCGCGGCGCTGCGCGGCGCGCCGGCGGACGCGCGTGCGGCGGCAGGGCGCTGTCTGCTGGAGCTGCTCGACGCCTCGGCGGAGCGCATGCTGACGCGCGTGTACTCGACGGTGGGGACGCGCGCCGACACGGACTTTGTCGTGTGGCAGGTCGCGGACGAGTTGGAAACGGTGCGCGCGTGGCGCGCGCAGCTGCTGGCGTCGCCGCTCGGTGGCGGGCTCGAGCGCGTTCTTGTCGATGACGATGCGCTCGCTGTACGCGAACCCTCTGCACCCGTGGCCGGCCGTCGAGGGTGAGCGGGCGCGCCTGTGGGCGGACGACAGTGGTGGGGCGTACCTGTGCGTGTACCCGATGGTGAAGACGCGTGCGTGGTACGCGCTGCCGCGAGCAGAGCGGCAGCGGATGATGGACGAACACATCGCCATCGGCCATCGCTACCGTGCGGTGCGCATCAACACGACGTACTCGTAGGGGCTCGAGGACCAGGAGTTCGTGGTGGCGTTTGAGGCGGACGAGCCGGGGCTGTTCCTGGTGCTGGTGCGTGAGCTGCGCGAGTCGGAGGCGTTGGCGTACACGGAGCGGGACACGCCGATGCTGACGTGCCGGCGGCTCGAGTCGGGGGCGCTGGTCGCGGAGCTCGGGCTGGGGGCGGCGGGCGACGGGCGGTGAGCCGGCGCGCGGTGGTGGTTGCGGGCGCGGCGGCGCGCCGTTACATTCCGCACATCTCACAGCGAGCGTCGAGAAATGTGGAGATTTGAGCGAACTGGGCGCGAGTGATGCGACTGCGCCGCGCAGCGGGCGAACGAGTGCGCGCTGGGTGAACCTCGCGCGGGCATGCGAGATCCTCGGCGTCAACGAGTCGACGGTGCGGCGGTGGGCGGATTCCGGGGAGCTGCGCTGCTTCCGGACGCCGGGGGGGCATCGGCGGTTCGCGGAGGGGGACCTGTTCGCGCTGACGGAGACGGGGCCGCGGCATCGGGAGCGGACGCTGGAGAGCGCGGCGATGACGCGCATCCGGCGGCAGTTGCACGGTCCGGGCGCGATGAGCTGGTACGCGGGCATCGAGGCGGAAGAGCGCGACGCGCTGCGGCTGCTGGGGCGGCGGCTGCTGGAGCTGGTGAGCGACTATGTGTCGAAGCGCCGACGGCGCACGCTCATCGAGCGCGACGTTGACGCGATCGGGCGGCAGTACGGCGAGATCCTGCGCGAGCGAGGGATGCCGTTGCTGCGTGCGATCGAGGCGTTCACGTTCTTCCGGCGCTCGCTGCACGCGGCAGCGAAGCAGCTGGCGGAACGCAGCGCGATGAGCGCGGAGGAGGCGGCGCGGGCGCGCGAGGAGATCGCGGAGCTGGCTGATCGCGTGCTGCTGGGCGTGACGGCCGTGTACGACGCGGGATAGGCGGGCGCATGGGTTACTACCCGGTGTTCCTGGAGCTCGCCGCGCGGCCGGTGCTGGTGATCGGCGGGGGACGCGTGGCGGCAGAGAAGCTGCCGCGGCTGGTGGATGCCGGCGCCGACGTCACGATCCTGGCGGAGGAGCTTTCGGCCGAGGTACGCGCATACGTCGACGGCGGACTGGTGATGTGGCGGCAGCACGCGTACGAGCCGGGGGACCTCGCGGGCTTCGAGTTGGTGTTCATCGCGAACGACGACGGTGCGGCGAACGACGCGATCGCGGCGGACGCGCGCGAGCTGTGGATCTGGGTGAACGCGGCGGACGACCCCGCGCGGTGCGACTTCATTCTGCCCGCGGTGGCGCAGCGCGGCCCGATCAGCATCGCGACGACGACGGGCGGTTCGAGCCCAGCGCTGGCGCGCTGGCTGCGCGAGCAGATGGAGGCGTTCCTGAGCGACGAGGTGGCGGCGCTCGCGGAGCTGCTCGCGGACGTGCGCAGCGAGCTGCGCGCGGGTGACGCGGCGTGCGCGGCGACGTGCGTGCGCGCGGGCGTGCCGCCGCCGCTGCTGTGCGTGGAGTGCCCGCGCCGCATCCCGGCGGAGCGCTGGCAGCTGGCGATCGACGAGGAGCTGCGGGCGCTGCTGCGCGGGGGTGATCGCGCGGGCGCGCGCGCGCGCCTCGATCGCGCGCTCGCGGGCGACCTGCCCGCGGTGCCTGCGTAGGCGCGCGATGCTGACGCTGGTCGGCACGAGCTACCAGCGCGCTCCGCTGGAGTTGCGCGAGGCGGTGGCCGTCGAGGGCGACGCGCTGCCGGCTGTGCTGCGCGCGCTGGCGGAGCGGTTCGGCGGCGCGACGGTCCTGCAGACGTGCAACCGGCTGGAGCTGTACGTGCCGGGTGCGCAGGAGCGCGCGGCGGTGCTGGATGCGTTCGCGACGGGCGCGGCAGTCGATCGCGCGATCGCGGAGCGCGTGTTTGTGCTCGAGCGTGATCGCGAGGCGGTCGCGCACCTGTACGCGGTGGCCGCGGGGATCGATTCGCTGGTGCTCGGCGAGTCGGAGGTGTTGGGGCAGGTGCGCGGCGCGTTCTCGGCGGCGGTGAGCGCGGGCGTGGACGACGCGCTGCTGTCGCGGCTGTTTCACACGGCGATCCGTACAGGGCGCAGGGCGCGCACGGAGACGGCGATCGGGCGGTTGGGGCTGTCGGTGCCGGCGCTCGCGGTGCAGCTCGCGCGGATGCGGGTGCCGGAGCTGGCGCGCGCGCGCGTGCTGGTGCTCGGCGCGGGCGAGGCGGGCAGCCTGGCGGCGCGTGCGCTGGTGGAGCGCGGGGTCGGCGAGTTGGTGGTGGTGAATCGCTCGCTCGAGCACGGCGCGGAGCTGGCGGCGGCGCTGGGCGGGCGCGCGTTACCGCTGGCGCAGATTGGCGCGGCCCTGGGCGAGGCGGACATCGTGATCGGCGCCGCCGCCGCGCCATGGCCGCTCGTGGACGTGGCGACGGCTGCAGCGGCGCGCGCGGGGAGCGAGCGCCCGCTGCTGGTGATCGACGTGGGCGTGCCGCGCGTCGTGGAGCCGGGCGTCGCGGCGCTCGCAGGCGTCGCGTACTATGACCTCGACGCGCTGCAGGCGTTGGCGGCGGAGCACCACGCCGAGCGCGCGGGTGAGGTGGCGCGCGTGCGCGCGATCGTGGACGAGGAGGCGGAGCGCTTCGTTGCGTGGTGGGAACGGCTGCGTGTCGCGCCGACGGTGGCGGCGCTGGGCGAGCGCGCGGAACGGCTGCGTCGGGCGGAGCTGGAGCGCACTCTCAGGCAGCTGGGAGAGCTCGGCGAGCGCGAGCGCTACCACGTGGAGGCACTGTCGCGGACGCTGGTGCGGCGGCTGCTGCACGAGCCGATCCGCACGCTGCAGGAGCGCGGCGCTCGCGAGGTGTACGTCGACGTTGTGCGCCGGCTGTTTGCGCTGGACGCGTTGGAGGCGCCCGAGAGGGTAGACGGAGAGCCGAGCGGGCCGGACGCCGTGCCGTGAGCGCGGTGCGCATCGCCACGCGCGCCTCGGCGTTGGCGCTCGCGCAGGCGGAGGAGGCGGCCGCCGCGTTGCGCGCACGGGAGCCGACGCTGACCGTCGAGCTGGTGCACGTGCGCTCGGAGGGCGACATCGACCGCAGCTCGTCGCTGCGCGTGATCGGCGGGCGCGGCGTGTTCGTGAAGGCGGTCGAGGACGCGCTGCGGCGCGGGGACGCGGATGTCGCGGCGCACTCGCTGAAGGACGTGCCGACGCAGCCGCTCGACGATCTCGTGCTCGGGGCGATGCTGCCGCGCGCCGACCCGCGCGATGCGCTGGTGGAGGTGCGCGGAGCGCGGCTGGCGGCGCTGGCGGCGGGCGCGCGCATCGGCACGGGGTCGGCGCGGCGGGCGGCGCTGCTGCGCGCGCTGCGCCCCGACGTGCAGGTGGTGGACGTGCGCGGCAACGTGGACACGCGCATCGGCAAGGTCGCGAGTGGCGAGGTCGACGGCGTAGTGCTGGCGACGGCGGGGCTGGTGCGGCTCGGGCGGCTGGGGGAGGTGGCGCAGGTGTTTGCGGCGCACGAGTTCCTGCCGGCGCCCGGACAGGGGGCGATCGCGCTGCAGTGCCGCGCGGACGACGCCGTGACGCGCGCGCGGCTCGCGGCGATTGACGACGTGGACACGCGTGTGTGCGTCGAGGCGGAGCGCGCGTTCCTCGGCGCACTGGGCGCGGGGTGTACGCTGCCGGTCGGCGCATACGCGCAGCTCGACGGCGACGTGTTGGTACTGCGCGCGATGCTCGGCAGCGACGCGGAGGCGGCCATGCCGGTGTTCGGCGACGCGACCGGGCGGCCGGGCGACGGCGTCGCGCTGGGGCGCGGGCTGGCGGAGCGGTTGCTCGCGGGCGTGTTGCCGTGACGCAGGCGCGCGAGTCAGGCGTCGGGCGCGTGTGGATCGTCGGCGCGGGGCCTGGAGATCCGGGACTGAACACGGTCGCGGGGCTGGCGGCGGTGCGCGCGGCGGACGTCGTGCTGTTCGACCGACTGTCATCGCGGGAGCTGTTGGACGAATGCCGCGCGGATGCGCTGCGGATCGACGTGGGCAAGGCAGTGGGCGACGCGGCGACGCAGGAGCGCATCCATGTGTTGCTGGTGGAGCACGCGCGCGCCGGGCGGCGCGTGGTGCGGCTGCATGGGGGCGACGCGTTCGTGTTCGGGCGTGGCGCGGAGGAGCTGGCGGCGCTGAGCGCGGCGGGCGTGCCCGCGACGGTGATCCCTGGGGTGACCTCGGCGGTGGCGGCGGCTGAGGCGGCCGGCATCCCGGTGACGGCGCGCGGCGTGGCGGCGTCGTTCGCGGTCGTGACGGGGCGCGAAGCGGCGGGCGCGATGGCGCGCGTCGACTGGGACCGGCTGGCGCTCGCGGCCGACACGCTCGTGGTGCTGATGGGCGTGGAACGGCTCGCGGCGATCGCGGACGCGATCGCGGGCGGCGGGCGCGAGGCGTCGACGCCGTGCGCGGTGGTGGAGGCCGCGACGACGAGCCGCCAGCGCGTGGTGCGCGGGACGCTGGGCACGATCGCGACGGCAGCGGCGGCGGCGGGCGTGGGGCCGCCGGCGGTGCTCGTCGTCGGCGCGGTCGTCGCCGTCGGTGAGCAGCTCGGCGCGCTGCGCGGCGGGTTGGCGGGGCGGCGCATGCTGGTGACGCGCGCGGTGGGGCAGGCGGCGGGGCTGGCGGCGGCGCTGCGCGCGGAGGGCGCGCTGCCGGTGCTCGCGCCGGCGCTGCGCATCGAGGCCGCATGGGACGCGCACGCGATTGCGGTGGCGCTGGCGCGGCTGCGCGGGGACGCGTACGCGTGGCTGGCGTTCGCATCGGAGCAGGGCGTGGAGCACTGGTGGGAGGCGCTCGCGGCGTGCGAGTTGGACACGCGCGCGCTGGCTGGCGTGCGTGTGTGCGCGATCGGCCGCACGACGGCGTACGCGCTTGCGCAGCGCGGGGTGCGTGCCGACCTGCTCCCGGACGAGGGCAGCGCGGCGGGCGTCGCAGCGGCGCTGCTCGCGGCGTGCGAGCGCGGGGCGAGCGTGTTGCTGCCGGGCGCCGCGGAGCAGCGGCCGGAGCTCGGGGCGTTGCTGCGCGCCGGCGGCGCGAGCGTGGAGGAGCTGGCGGTCTATCGCACGCTCGTGGCTACGGAGGCGGACGCCGCGCTGCTGGCGGAGGCGCGCACGGGACTTGACGCCGTAACGTTCGCGTCGCCGTCAGCGGTGCGCGGGCTGGTGGGGCTGCTCGGTGGCGACGTGGGTGCGCTGCGCGGCGCGCTGATCGCGTGCATCGGACCGACGACGGCGGAGGCGGCGAGGGAGGCGGGGCTGGCGGCGGACGTGGTGGCGGCCGAGCCGAGCGTCGAGGGGCTGGTGGCGGCGCTGCGCGACGCGTTTAGCGCGCGCGGGGCCGGCGCCGAGCCGGAGTTCGTGCAATCGCTGCGCGCGGAGGCGGGAGGGACGAGATGATCACGCGCACTCGGACGCCGTTCCAGCGGACGCGGCGCACGCGGCGCAGCGCGGCGCTGCGTGGGCTGGTGCGCGAGACGCGGGTCGACCCCGCGCAGCTGGTGTATCCGCTGTTCGTCACGCACGGGCTCGACGTCCGCGCGCCGATCGCCTCGATGCCGGGGCAGGCGCGGCTGTCGTCGGACCAGCTGGCGCGCGAGGCGGAGGAGCTGCGCGCGCTCGGCGTGCGCGCGGTGCTGCTGTTCGGTATTCCCGTGGCGAAGGACGCGGCAGGGAGCGAGGGGTACGCGGCGGACGGCATCGTGCCGCAGGCGATCCGCGCGCTGAAGGATGCGGACCCGGAGCTTGCGGTGATCGTCGACGTGTGCTTGTGCGAGTACACGGACCACGGGCATTGCGGGCTGCTCGACGCGCGTGGCGACGTCGACAACGACGCGTCGCTGGAACTGCTGGCGCGCGCGGCGGTAACGTACGCGGAGGCCGGCGCCGACGTGATCGCCCCGTCCGACATGATGGACGGGCGCGTTGGGGCGCTCCGCGACGCGCTCGACGATGCAGGGCACGAGACGCTGCCGATCATGGCGTACAGCGCGAAGTACGCCTCGGCGTTCTACGGGCCGTTCCGCGAGGCGGCTGACTCGGCGCCGCGGATGGGCGCTGGTGATCGGCGGGGCTACCAGATGGACCCGGCGAACGCGCGCGAGGCGTTGCGTGAGGTGGCGGCGGACGTGGCGGAGCAGGCGGACATCGTGATGGTGAAGCCAGCGCTCGCATATCTCGACGTGATCCGCGAGGTGCGCGCGGCGACGGCGTTGCCGCTGGCGGCGTACAACGTGTCGGGCGAGTACGCGATGGTGAAGGCAGCGGCGGCGCAGGGGTGGCTGGACGAGCGTGCGATCGTGCTGGAGACGCTGACGGCGATCCGCCGCGCGGGCGCGGACATCGTGATCACGTATCACGCCAAGGAGGCTGCGCGGTGGCTGACGGAGCGGTGAGCGCCCAGCCGCCGGCTCGCGAGGCGCGGGCGCCGTTCGATCCTCGCGCGATCCGCGCGGTGGCGTTCGATGCGTACGGCACGCTGTTTCACTACGAGGAGGCGGACGCGCACAACGTCGCGATGACGGTGCTGGAGCGCATGGGGCTGACTGCCGATCGCGAGCCGTTCACGAAGTCCGTCATCGAGGCATGGTCGCGCGCGAGCGCGTGGGCGGAGCACCGCGGCGAGGACGGCAAGGTCGACCGCGCGATGCTGATGTCGGGGCCGGTGCCGGAATGGGTGCCGACATGGGAGATCTGGCGGCGGCAGTTCGGCTTCGCGCTGGCCGATCATGGCCTCGAGGGCGACCCGCGGCCGTACGCGGACTACATGCGCGACCTGCTGTCGCACGCGCGTGCGTTCGACGATGCGCACGAGACGGTGGAGCGGCTGGCCGCGCACGGGCTGCTCGTGGGCCTCATGTCGAACGCGGACGAGGACTTCCTGCAGCGGGCGGTGTCGCGTGCGCGGCTGCGCTTCTCGGTGATCCAGTCGTCGGAGTCGATGCGCGTGTACAAGCCGAATCGCGCGGCGTTCCTGGCGCTCGCGGGGCGCTTCGGATGCGAGCCACACGAGGTGCTGTACGTGGGCGATACGCCGGGCGCGGATGTCGCGGGCGCGGTGAACGCGGGCATGCGCGCGTGCTACGTGCGGCGGCACGAGCGCGAGTACCCAGAGGACACGGCGGCGCCAGACCTCACGGTGGGGACGCTGGTAGCGATCGTGGACGCGGTCACTCGCCGTGACGGACAGGGGTTGGGTTACTCGCTTTGATGAGCGCTGCCCAGCTGCGTAGCCGTGACCGTGTGTCGAAGACGGCCGCGGCCGTTTGCCATGAAGACCTGCTGTGAGGACGCCACGGTGATGACGGGGCGTTCGCGTGCGGTGATGGAGCGTTCGCGGCGCGTGCTGCCGGGCGGCGTGAACTCGCCCGTGCGCGCGTACCGGGCGGTCGGCGGCGATCCCGTGGTGATCGCGAGCGGGCACGGCGCGCAGGTGGTCGACGTCGACGGCAACGCGTACATCGACTACGTGGGCGCGTACGGCCCGCTGATTCTCGGCCACGCGCACGCGGCGGTGGTGGCGGCGGTGCAGGCGGCCGCGGCGCGAGGCACGGCGTTCGGCGCGCCGACGGAGGCGGAGGCGGTGCTGGCCGAGCGGCTCACGGCGGCGGTGCCGGGGCTCGAGCTGGTGCGCTTCGTGAACTCGGGCACGGAGGCGACGATGACGGCGCTGCGCCTGGCGCGCGCGGCGACGGGGCGCGACCTGGTGCTGAAGTTTGCGGGCGGCTACCACGGCCACGCGGACGGGCTGCTGGCGGCGGCGGGGTCGGGCGTGGCGACGCTGGGGCTGCCGGACTCGCCGGGCGTGCCTGCTGCGTTCGCCGCGCACACGATCGTCGTGCCGTACAACGATCTCGGCGCGGTGCGCGCGGCCTTCGGCGCGCACGCGGGGGGGATCGCCGCGGTGATCGTGGAGCCGGTGGCGGCGAACATGGGCGTGGTGCTGCCGGCGGCGGGGTTCCTCGAGGGACTGCGCGCGCTGTGCGACGGGGCAGGCGCGCTGCTCGTGTTCGACGAGGTGATCACGGGCGCGCGGCTCGCGCGCGGAGGCGCGCAGGAGCTGTTCGGGGTGCGTGCTGACCTGGTGGCGATGGGGAAGGTGATCGGTGGCGGGCTGCCGGTGGGCGCGTACGGCGGGTCGCGTGCGCTGATGGAGCGGATGGCGCCGACTGGCGCGGTGTACCAGGCGGGCACGCTGTCCGGCAATCCGCTGGCGACGGCGGCGGGCATGGCGACGCTGGACGCGCTGTGGGGCGACGCCGAGGCGTACGCGCGCCTCGACGCGCTGGGAACGCGGCTCGAACGCGGGCTTGTCGAGGGTGCGGCGCGGGCGGGCGTGGCCGCGGCGGTCGCGCGCTGCGGCTCGCTGTTGACGCTGTTCTTCCGTGATGGCGCGCCGCACGACTACGCGGAGGCGGCGGCGAGTGACACGGCGGCGTTCGCGCGCTTCCACCGCGCGCTGCGCACGCGCGGCGTGCTGCTGCCGCCGTCGCAGTTCGAGGCGTGGTTCGTCTCGCTCGCGCACAGCGAGGCGGACATCGACCGCACCGCCGCGGCGGCCGCCGAGGCGATGTGTGAGGTGGTGGCGGCGTAGCGCGCCATGAGCGCGCGCATGGTGCTGGGCCGCTGGGTGCGCCGCGGGTCGGACGTGCGGCGCGACGCCTACGCGCTGTACCTCGCGTGCCGCGATCCGCGCGTGCCGTGGTACGCGAAGCTGGTGGCGGCGGCGGTCGTGGCGTACGTCGTGAGCCCGGTGGACCTGGTCCCGGACTTCATCCCGCTGGTCGGGCACCTCGACGATGTGATCCTCGTGCTGCTGGGGCTGCGGCTGGTGTGGCGGCTGGTGGGACCCGAGTTGACGGCCGAGCACCGCGAGCGGGCGAGCGGGGCGCTCCTTGTGCGCGCGTTCGGGCGGCCCGGGGCGGCGCTTACCATCGCGCTGTGGCTCGCCGTGCTGGCGGTGGTCGTGGGGCTGTACCTGCTGCTGCGCTGAACGTCGGACGCGCCGGCGCGGAGCTCGGCGTGCGCGGCGTTGCCATGGGTTCCGGCGTACTCGTATACTCCTGTGAGCGCGTAAAGTGCTCAGATGAATCATCGATTGATGGCCAGGTGGGGCGATGCAGCTGCGCTGCCAGCAGGACCAGCTCCACCGCGGGCTGAGCGCAGTCTCGCGCGCGGTGCCGGCGCGCACGGTCCTGCCGATCACGGGGCACGTGCTGCTCGAGGCCGAGGGTGGCCACGTGAAGCTCTCGGCGACGGACGCCGAGACGATCGCGATCACGTACACGATCGATGCCGCGGTCGCGCAGCCGGGCTCGATCACGCTGCCTTCGCGGCTGCTGTCGGACTTTGTCGCTACGCTGCCGCGTGAGGAGATCACGATCACGCTGGCGGAACGCTCGCGGCAGGCGAGCCTGTCGTGCGCCCGCAACGACGCGTCGATCGGGGGCATGGACCCGGACGAGTTCCCGCCGATCCCGCCCGTGCAGGGCACCGGCGCGGTGCAGGTCGAACCGGAGCGCCTGCGCACAGCGCTGGAGCACGTGGTGTTTGCTGCGGCGACAGATGACTCCCGCCCGGTGCTGACGGGTGTGCATTTCGCGGTGGGCCCGGAGAGCATCCGGCTGGCGACGGCGGACGGCTTCCGGCTGGCTGTGTACACGCTGGAGCTCGCGCAATCGGGCTTGGAGCGCGACGTGATCGTGCCGGCGCGCGCGCTGGCGGAGCTGGCGCGGCTGCTGCCGGAGGCGGCGCAGCCGGTGACGATGACGGTGAACACGGCGCAGACGCAGGTGCTGTTCGACCTGGGGCACGCGACGCTGATCGCGAACCTGATCCAGGGGACGTTCCCGAACTACCAGCAGCTGATCCCTGCGAGCTCGACGATGCGGTCGGAGGTGGCGGTCGGGGAGTTCAAGCAGGCGGTGCGGCTGGCGTCGATCTTCGCGCGCGACGGTTCGGGCATCGTGCGGCTGATCGCGTCGCCGGGCACGGGCGGGCAGCCGGGCAAGCTGATGGTGACGGCACGCGCGGACGAGGTCGGCAACAACGAAGCAGTGATCGACGCGCTGGTCGCCGGCGACGAGGCGCGCATCGCGTTCAACAGCCGCTACCTCATCGAGGTGCTGAACGTGCTGACGACGGACCGCGTCGCGATCGAGACGACGTCGCCGTCAAGCCCGGGCGTGGTGCGCCCGGTGGGCGACGACCGCTACGTGCACGTGGTGATGCCGATGTTCGTGGAATGGTGAGTAATCCTGACTGCAGTCCTCGGGAATAGAACCGCGCACCAGAGCACTAATCCCCGTCTCCGTGCGCTCAGTCGTCACGAGCACATCGAGTGCCTGAAGCACTAATTCAGCCCGTCCACTCGCCACGCACCCGCGCACCGCGCCTGCGACTTTCTGGCAGAGGGCCTCGAGCTGCTCGGTGGCGGGAAGCATTACGGGCGCGCTTGAACGGACGCTGGCCTGATCGACGGCATTCTTTCGAACCCGGAGCGCTGCTAGTTCGCGTTCCAGATAGGCGTCATCTATCTCGCCGAGCTGGTAGAGCTTGATGAGACGAGCCCTCTGGCGCTCGAGCCCGTCAAGAACGCGCGTATCCGCGGTCGGCTCGCCACTCCCCAGAGCCTCCGCACGGTGCTTCATCTCAGCGACAAGCACAGCCGGGGACGCCAATACCTTGATCAACTCATCGATTACGCCAGTTTCGAGCGCGTCGGCTCGGACGTATCGGGAGTGACAACGTGCGCCATCTAGGTCGCTGAAGGCTCGGCGGCACCGATAGTAGCGATGGGTTCGCGCCACCATCTGCCCGACCATCGCGCTGCCGCACTGCGCACACCGCATCCGCCCTGAGAGCGGGTACTCATGAGCACGGTGACCCTTCCGTCGGCGCTCCGGGTCGCTCAGGCGCTGTTGCACCATCTGGAACAGAGATTCCGCGACAATCGCCGGGGTAGCTCCGGGGACTTCGATCCACTCCTCGCTCGGACGGACTTCAACGTGCCGAGACGTCCGACCCGTGTCGCGATTGCGTCGCTTCGAGGCGACCGTCTTCCGGTAAATAGTCCGGCCGGCGTAGGCCTCGTTCCTGAGCATGTTGCGGACGGTCCACGTGCGCCATGAGCCCAGACCCGTGAACGTCGGCACCCCGGTCTCGTTCAGGTCGCGCGTGATCCCGGACAAGCTCACGCCGGCAGCGAACCGCTCGAAGATTCCCTGCACCACGACAGCCTGCTCAGGCACGATCTCGCGCCGACCTGTCTCGGTGAGATACCGGTAGCCATAGAGTCCGAGGCCCGTCGCCTGCGGAATCCTCCCGCTGCGGGCGCGCTCTGCCTTGCCGCGCATTGTGCGCTCGGCGATCTTCTCGCGCTCGAACTCCGCGGCGAATGCCTTCACCGATCGGAGCAGCTGGCCCGTCGCCGTGTCCTCGAACTTCTCGGTGACGAACTCCAGCCTGACTGCCAGGCTCTCCATCTCATCGACGAGGATCCCGATGTGGGTCTGCTTCCGGCTCAAGCGGTCGAGTGCGTAGGTGAGTACGACGTCGCAGCCGCCGGAGCGAGCGAGCTCACGAACGCGATCGATCCCGGTGCGGTCGAGCGTGAACCCGCTGGCCGTGTCGCTCACGCGCTCGACAACCGTCCAGCCCTTTGCCGCTGCATACTCGACAGAGGCCCGCTCCTGCGTATCCAGCGAGGTGCCGTCACGCTCCTGAGCGTCGGTCGAGACGCGGCTGTATAGAACACAGCGCCTCACTGCTGGTCTCCCTTCGGACGGCGGCCTGGAGGGCCGATCTCTGCGTGGTCGCTCCCGTACCGGTCATCCAACGCCTGCCGGATCAGCTCAGCGATCGAGACGCGGCGCTCGAACGACAGTCGCCTGAGCGTCTCGTGCTCGTTGTCACTGACTGTCAGCATGATTCGTCGCATCGTGATGTAAGTATAAACCCTCGAGAGCAACTGGGGTTGGCTTCGTTCCGCACTTTCAGTCCGCGTGTTCGAGCCGGAGTGTCGGCGGTGCCACTTCGCCGCGACGGCTCCGCTGGAGCCGATCGAGCTGATCCAGCGCCCGTCCCAGCTGCCGTTCGAGGTGAGCCTCGTAACGGATGATCCGGTCGACTGGCCCCTCTGGCGGGACAAGCGCGGCAAGTGAGGAAGAACCGATCAGGCTGTCCCGTCGTTCTTCAGCGATCTGCTTGAGCGAGGCCAGCCGCTCGCGCTCGTGAGTGAGCGAGTACTCGAGCGCCACCTTGCACCGGGCGGGATCCAGATCGGGATCATCGGACGCTGCTGCAGTCGAGAAGGTGCCGACCGCCACGACGAATCCGTCGTCCTCGGCGCCCCAGACGCGAGCCAGACGCTTCTGGGTGTGCTCGCTCACGACACCTGACTCCGTGACTTCCTCCGCCGCCTCGTCCAACAGCCCAAGAGCGAAATGCATCGCTGACGGGCACTCCAGGATGCTCCCTATGCCGAGCCCGAGCGTCCCGAACCGCTTTACCTCGTCGAACTTCTCAGCGTCGCGTCGAAGAGGCGACCAACCCAGCACCTCCTGAGCGTGCTCGATCTCGGCGGTCTCGGCGCGATAGACCCGTCGTAGCCTCCAGTGGATGACGGCGATTCGCTCGACGACAAGTGCTTCGAGTTCAGTCGCCGGCTGCAGATCCTCCATCAACGCACCGTGCAGGTCGCGGAACAGGGCAGCGCTCTCGCCACTGTCCAGATCCGGCAGCACTACGCATTTCGCGAAGATGCCGTGCTTGAGTGAGTTCCGGCTCGAACGCTCTCGGCCT